>NZ_JBSGVS010000002.1:43949-186697 GCF_053608565.1 Streptomyces sp. NPDC055025 | reverse complement strand
CGGGCGGCGCGCTGGTGGGCCTTGGGGGGCGCCGGGGGGGTATGGCCCGCCGGGACGCAGGCCCGCAGGATGAAGGGCCCGGAGGAACTGGAGATCGTCGCCTTCGAGCGCGGCCACTTCACCTCGTTCTCGGCGTGCGGCATCCCGTACTGGGTGGGCGGCGATGTGGCGGAACGGGACGAGCTGATCGCCCGTACCCCGCAGGAGCACCGCGAGCGCGCGATCGACCTCCGTATGCGCACGGAGGTCATGGAGATCGATGTGGCGGGGCAGCGGGTCCTGGCGCGGGATCTCACCGACGGTACGGAGAGCTGGACCGGCTACGACAAGCTGGTCGTCGCGACGGGCGCGCGCCCCGTACGCCCCGCGCTCCCCGGTATCGACGCGCCGGGCGTGCACGGCGTACAGACCCTCGACGACGGCCAGGCGCTGCTGGACACCCTGACCGGCACACGGGGCCGGCGGGCGGTCGTGGTGGGCGCGGGCTATATCGGGGTGGAGATGGCCGAGGCGCTGCTGAAGCGCGGTTACGAGGTCACGGTCGTCCACCAGGACGAGCAGCCGATGGCCACCCTCGACCCGGACATGGGCCGGCTGGTCCATGAGGCGATGGACGGGATGGGCATCACCACCGTGGGCGGCGCCCCGGTCGCCGAGGTCCTCACCGGCAAGGACGGCCGGGTGCGGGCCGTGGCCACCGGGGACGCCGAGTATCCGGCCGATGTCGTCGTGCTCGGGATCGGTGTCCTGCCGGAGACCTCACTCGCCCGCGCCGCCGGGCTGCCGCTCGGACCGCACGGCGGACTGCTCACCGATCAGTCGATGCGGGTGCGCGGCCACGAGAACATCTGGGCGGGCGGCGACTGTGTGGAGGTCCTCGATCTGGTCTCCGGGACGACCCGCCATCTCGCCCTGGGCACCCACGCGAACAAGCACGGGCAGATCATCGGCGCCAACGCGGGCGGCGGTTACGCCGTCTTCCCCGGAGTGGTCGGTACGGCCGTCAGCAAGGTCTGCGATCTGGAGATCGCCCGTACGGGGCTGCGCGAGAAGGACGCCCGCCGGGCGGGCCTCCGGTTCGTCACCGCGACCATCGAGTCGACCAACACCGCCGGTTACTACCCGGGCGCGGCCCTGATGACGGTGAAGATGCTGGCGGAGCACCGTACGGGCCGGCTGCTGGGGGTCCAGATCGTGGGCCGTGAGGGCTCGGGCAAGCGCGTGGACATCGCGGCGGTGGCGCTGACGGCCGGTATGACGGTGGAGCGGATGACGACCCTGGACCTCGGCTACGCCCCGCCGTTCTCCCCGGTCTGGGACCCGGTGCTGGTCGCCGCGCGCAAGGCGACGACCGCCGTACGGGCGGCGGGGATGTAGCCGGGACCGGCACGGAGCGGCTACGGCCGGGAGCGGCGCGCCACGGCGCGGAACACCGCCCCGGCCGTGCTCCCGCGCTTCAGCGGGCCGTCCGGGTGTGGACGTGCTCCACCAGCCGCGTCAGGGCGTCCGGGTCCATGCTGGGCAGTACGCCGTGGCCCAGATTGAAGACATGGCCCTCCAGGCCCGCCGCCGCGGCGAGCACCTCGTCGGCCTTCTCCTCCACCACGGCGGTCGGGGCGAAGAGGACGGCCGGGTCGAGGTTGCCCTGGAGCGCCTTGCCGGGGCCGACCCGGCGGGCCGCCTCGTCGAGCGGTACGCGCCAGTCGACGCCGACGACATCCGCGCCGGCCTCGCCCATCGCGCCGAGCAGTTCGCCCGTACCGACACCGAAGTGGATACGCGGCACACCGTAGGGCGCGACGGCGTCGAAGACCTTGACCGAGGCGGGCAGTGCGGAGCGGCGGTAGTCGGCCGGGGCCAGGGCGCCCACCCAGGAGTCGAAGAGCTGCACGGCGCTCGCCCCCGCCTCGATCTGCACCGTGAGGAAGGCGGCGGTGATGTCCGCGAGCCGGTCCAGCAGATCCGCCCAGAGCGCCGGATCGCCGTACATCATCGCCTTGGTGTGCTCGTGGTTGCGGGACGGACCGCCCTCCACGAGATAGCTGGCGAGGGTGAAGGGAGCGCCGGCGAACCCGATGAGCGGTGTGGAGCCCAGCTCTCCGGTCAGCATCCCGATCGCCTCGGTGACATAGGAGACATCGTCGGGGGTGAGATCGCGCAGCCGCGCGAGATCGGCCCGGCCGCGGATCGGCTCGGCGACGACGGGACCGACGCCCGGCTTGATGTCGAGGTCGAGGCCGATGGCCTTGAGGGGGACGACGATGTCGCTGAAGTAGATCGCGGCGTCGACCTTGTGACGCCGTACGGGCTGGAGGGTGATCTCGGTGACCAGCTCGGGCCGCATACAGGACTCCAGCATCGGAATCCCCTCGCGGACCTTGAGGTATTCCGGCAGTGAGCGCCCCGCCTGCCGCATGAACCAGACCGGGGTGTGAGGTACCGGTTCACGCCTGCACGCCTTCAGGAAGGCCGATTCGTACGTCTTCGTCTGCTGGCCCGAGGGGCGGTCAATCGCGCTCACGCCCAGAATCTTCGCATGTACGGGGAAGCCGCTGCCCCGGCCCGGGTGTCCCTCCCTGCGCGAGACGCGGGTTCCGCCTACTCTTCCCCGCATGGCTGCGGCTCAGGGACAGTTTTCCGATCATTCCAACGGCACCGAGGGAACAGACAGCACGGAGGGGGGCTCCGTCCCGTCCGCGTTCCGTACGGCGGTCGAAGCACTGCGGTCGGCGCGGCTGCGTCCCGGGATCGAGATCGAGCCGACCCCGCCGCCGAAGCGGCTCGCACCGTACGCGTACGCCCTGGAGGCCGCGGTCGTCGACGGGGAGGACGATCTCGCGGACGGCCGGCTGATCCTGCTGCACGACCCGGCCGGGCACGAGGCCTGGCAGGGGGTGTTCCGGCTGGTGACGCTGGTGCGCGCGGAGCTGGAGCCGGAGATGGCCGCCGATCCGCTGCTGCCCGAGGTGTGCTGGTCCTGGCTGACGGGCGCGCTGGAGGCGCGCGGACTGTCGTACGGAGAGGCCAGCGGCACGGTCACCCGGGCCGGCTCGTACTACTTCGGCGGTCTCGCCGAGCGCAGGCCGGCGACCCAGATCGAGATCCGCGCGTCCTGGACCCCGCGCGAGGGCCGGGCCGGGGTGCCCGACACCGCGGCGCATCTCGCGGCCTGGTGCGATCTGCTCTGCCAGATCGCGGGGCTGCCGCCGGCCGCGCCGGGTCCGCTCCAGGGGCCCGCCGAGGCGGGCTCCGGCGCGGGTGTGGTGTCCCTGCCCCAGCGGCGCGGTCCACAGGTGTCCTGACGGGCCTTCACGCCCTCGCCATGGCGTGATGACGCCACTACTGCGGTCCGCCGGGCTCTTCACACCCTCCACCCACGTCCGGCATGCTCGGCGCACACGGGCGCGGCGGGACCGGTCAATAGGATGATCGATCACCCGTCCGAATTGCCCGAATTGTTACTCACCAAATCGTGATCATTCCCTAAAGCCGGGCGGGATTGCTGCCGAAGAGGTCAATGACCCTTCAAACACGGTTCCCCCCGGCTTCATCCCCCAGAGCCGGCCCCGTCCCGCACCCTCCCAGGAGGCCTGGTGTCCGTTCTCCTCGAGCAGCCCGCAAGCCTGGTCGCCTACCGCCCGAACAAGCCGACGGCCATGGTCGTCGTGGCCGACCCGCGCGTCCGCTCCACCGTCACCCGCCATCTGTGGGCCCTTGGAGTACGAGACGTCATCGAGGCATCGTCCATCGCGGAGGCACGCCCCCGCGTCGGCAACCCACGCGACATCTGCGTTGCCGACGTCCACCTGCCCGACGGTTCCGGGCTGACCCTGCTGTCCGAGACCCGAGCCGCCGGCTGGCCCAACGGCCTCGCCCTCTCCGCCGCCGATGACATCGGCGCGGTGCGCAACGCCCTCGCGGGCGGCGTCAAGGGCTATGTCGTGACCGGTACGCGCACCAACATCGGCCACCCCACCCGCCCCGGCGCCGCCCCCATCGGCGCGGGTCAGCGGATGCACCGCCGCCCGCCCGGCGCGCCGAGCCACCCGGGCGGCTACCGCGAGCTCTCCGGCCGTGAGGTCGAGGTGCTCAGGCTGGTGGCCGAAGGCCAGTCCAACAAGGCCATCGGTGTCTCGATGGGCCTGTCCGCCCTCACCGTCAAGAGCCATCTCGCCCGTATCGCGCGCAAGCTCGGCACGGGTGACCGGGCGGGGATGGTCGCCGTGGCCCTCCGTACCGGCATCATCCACTGACCGTCCCTTCCCGCCCACCGCCCGTCGACGGAACGTTCCGTCGACGGGCGCCGTCCGTTCACAGATACCCTTGACAGGTGACCGACGCCCAAGAGACCGCAGCAGAGCCAGCACTGCGAACCACCGGGGGCCCGCGGCGGCAGCCGCTGATGTCGCAGCCCCCGGGCGACGTCGAATCGGCGCCGATCCCCTTGTTGGAGCCCCGCGAGGGCATTCCGCCGGTGGTCGCCACCGAAGCAGACCTGGCCACGGTGGTCGCCGCCTTCGCCGCAGGCACGGGCCCCGTGGCCGTCGACGCGGAGCGCGCGTCCGGCTACCGCTACGGACAGCGCGCGTATCTCGTCCAGCTGCGCCGTGAGGGCGCGGGCACGGCACTGATCGATCCGGTCGGCTGCCCCGATCTCTCCGCGCTCGGCGAGGTGCTCGCGGAGACCGAGTGGATTCTGCACGCGGCGACCCAGGATCTTCCGTGTCTGCGCGAAATAGGCATGACGCCCACCCGGCTGTTCGACACGGAACTGGCAGGCCGGCTGGCGGGCTTCCCCCGGGTCGGGCTCGGCGCGATGGTCGAGAACGTCCTCGGGTACGCGCTGGAGAAGGGCCACTCCGCCGTCGACTGGTCGACGCGGCCCCTTCCCGAGCCCTGGCTGCGGTACGCCGCGCTCGATGTCGAACTGCTGGTCGATCTGCGCGACGCGCTGGAGAAGGAACTGGACCGGCAGGGCAAGCTGGAATGGGCGCACCAGGAGTTCGAGTCGATCGCCTCGGCCCCGCCGCCCGCCCCGCGCAAGGACCCGTGGCGCCGTACGTCGGGGATGCACAAGGTGCGCCGCCGGCGTCAGATGGCGGTGGTACGGGAGCTGTGGACCACCCGTGACCAGGTGGCACAGCGGCGCGATGTCTCGCCCGGCAAGGTGCTGAGCGACACGGCGATCATCGAGGCGTCGCTGGCCCTGCCCGTGAATGTGCACGCGCTCACCGCGCTGCCCGGTTTCGGCCACCGGATGGGGCGGCGCCAGCTCGAACAGTGGCAGGCGGCGGTGGACCGGGCGCGGTCGCTGCCGGACACGGAGCTGCCGCAGCCGGGCCAGCAGGTCGCGGGCCCGCCGCCGCCGCGCTCCTGGGCGGACAAGGACCCCGAGGCGGCGGCGCGGCTGTCGGCGGCGCGGGCGGCGGTCTCGGCGCTGGCGGAACGGCTGAACATGCCGCAGGAGAACCTGATCACGCCGGACACGGTGCGGCGGGTCTGCTGGGAGCCGCCGCGGGAGCGGACGGTGGAGGCGGTGGAACTGGCGCTGGCGGAGTACGGGGCGCGGAGGTGGCAGATCGAACAGGTGGCACCGCTGCTGACCCGTTCCCTGACACCGGGCGAAGCGCCTGCCGACGGTGCGGCCGCGGGCCGAAACCCCGGCCCGTCGGGCGATTGAGGACGAACCGGACGGAGGGAACCGGGTCGCGGGGACGGTCCGGTCCCGCAAGAGCCTCAAAAAACCCTCCCCGGCTGGGCGGGATGGTTACCGGCGAGTAGCATGGGGAGGGCACGCCTCGGCGTGCCCCGCAGTGCCATCCCGCACCCTGGAGGAGAGCCATCGTGCCTCGTACCGTCAGGGACGTCGTCTTCGTCGACGGCGTCCGTACCCCGTTCGGCAAGGCGGGCCCGAAGGGCATGTACCACGAGACCCGGGCCGACGATCTTGTCGTGAAGGCGATCCGGGAGCTGCTGCGCCGCAACCCGGATCTCGACCCGGCGCGGATCGACGAGGTCGCCATCGCCGCGACCACGCAGATCGGTGACCAGGGCCTCACCCTCGGCCGTACCGCGGGGATCCTCGCCGGGCTGCCGCAGTCCGTGCCCGGCTACTCCGTGGACCGGATGTGCGCGGGCGCGCTCACCGCGGTGACCACTACGGCGGGTTCCATCGCGTTCGGCGCGTACGACATCGTCGTGGCCGGCGGTGTCGAGCACATGGGGCGGCATCCGATGGGTGAGGGTGTGGATCCCAATCCCCGGTTCGTGAGCGAGAGGCTCGTCGACGACTCCGCCCTCTTCATGGGGATGACGGCCGAGAATCTGCACGACCGTTTCCCGCATCTGACCAGGCTGCGTGCCGACGAGTACGCGGTGCGTTCGCAGGAGAAGGCCGCCAAGGCGTACGCGAACGGTGCGATCCAGCAGGATCTGGTGCCGATCTCGATCCGCCGCACCGATCCGGCGGGGGGCGAGACCGGCTGGGGGCTCGCCACCGCCGACGAGCCGATGCGGCCGGGGACGACGCTGGAGACGCTGGCCGGGCTGAAGACCCCGTTCCGGCCGCACGGCCGGGTGACCGCGGGCAATGCCGCCGGGCTCAACGACGGCGCCACCGCCTCGCTGATCGCCGCCGAGGACTTCGCGCGCGAGCAGGGGCTGCCGGTCAGGATGCGGCTCGTCTCGTACGCCTTCGCGGGCGTCGAGCCCGAGGTCATGGGGTACGGCCCGATCCCGTCGACGGAGAAGGCCCTCGCCAAGGCGGGGCTCTCGATCTCCGACATCGGGCTGTTCGAGATCAATGAGGCCTTCGCCGTGCAGGTGCTGGCCTTCCTCGACCACTACGGCATCGCGGACGACGACGAGCGCGTCAACCAGTACGGCGGCGCCATCGCGTTCGGCCACCCGCTGGCCTCCTCCGGTGTACGGCTGATGACCCAGCTCGCCCGGCAGTTCGAGACGCGGCCGCAGGTCCGCTACGGCCTGACCACGATGTGCGTCGGCTTCGGCATGGGCGCGTCGGTCATCTGGGAGAACCCGCACTTCGACGGAGGCACCAAGTGAGCACCGCTGAACTCCTGAAGGGCGCGGCCGAGCTGTTCCCCGGCGAGGTCGTCACCCAGGCGCACGTACGCCATCTCGATCTGCCCGGGGCCGGACGCTTCGCGCTGATCACGCTGGACAACGGGCTCGACCACACGAAGCCGACGACGTTCGGTCCGCAGTCGCTGGCGAATCTGGACGCGGCGATCGACCAGGTCGAGGCGGAGGCGTCCGAGGGCACCGTCGTGGGGGTGGGGGTGACCGGCAAGCCGTTCATCTTCGCCGTCGGCGCCGACCTCAAGGGTGTGGAGCTGCTGAAGCGCCACGAGGACGCCCTCGCGATCGGCCGGGGCGGCCATGATGTCTTCAAGCGGCTCGCCGCTCTGGCCGTGCCGACGTTCGCGTACTACAACGGCGCGGCGATGGGCGGCGGTGTGGAGATCGGTCTGCACTGCCGGTACCGCACGGTGTCGGCCGCGCTGCCCGCGTTCTCGCTGCCCGAGGTCTTCCTCGGTCTGGTGCCGGGCTGGGGCGGCTGTACGCTCCTGCCGAATCTGATCGGCGCGGAGCGCGCGGTCTCGGTCGTCATCGAGAACTCGCTCAATCAGAACAGGCAGCTCAAGGGCGCCCAGGTCCATGAGCTGGGGATCGCCGACGCGGTCTTCGAGGGCGCGGACTTCCTGGAGCAGTCGCTGCTCTGGACGGCGTCGGTGCTCAAGGGCGAGCTGGAGGTCGTACGGCCCGCGGTGGACCGCGGCGAGGCCTGGGACCAGGCCGTCGCGCACGGCCGGGCCTTCGCCGACTCCAAGGTGCACGGCGCGGCCCCGGCCGCCTACCGCGCGCTCGACATCATCGCCGCGGCCAAGGACGGCGACCTCCAAGCGGGCTTCGACGCCGAGGACCGGGCGCTGGCGGATCTGATCATGGGCGGCGAGCTGCGCGCCGGGATCTACGCCTTCGACCTGGTGCAGCGGCGTGCCAAGCGCCCGGCCGGGGCGCCGGACAAGTCGCTGGCCCGTCCGGTCACCAAGGTGGGTGTCGTCGGGGCGGGGCTGATGGCCTCGCAGCTCGCGCTGCTCTTCCTGCGCCGGCTGGAGGTCCCGGTCGTCCTCACGGACATCGACCAGGAGCGCGTCGACAAGGGCGTCGGCTATGTCCATGGCGAGATCGACAAGCTGCTGCTGAAGTCCCGTATCGGTCAGGACCAGGCGAACCGGCTCAAGGCGCTGGTCACGGGTGTGCTGGACAAGGCCGAGGGCTTCGCGGACGCGGACTTCGTCATCGAGGCCGTCTTCGAGGAGATGAGCGTCAAGCAGCAGGTGTTCGCGGAGGTCGAGGCGGTCGCCCCGGCGCACGCGATCCTCGCCACCAACACCTCGTCGCTGTCGGTCTCCGAGATGGCGTCGAAGCTGAAGCACCCCGAGCGGGTCGTCGGCTTCCACTTCTTCAACCCGGTCGCGATTCTGCCTCTGCTGGAGATCGTGCGCGGCGAGCGGACCGACGACGCGGCGCTGGCGACGGCGTTCGGGGTGGCGAAGAAGCTCAAGAAGAGCGCGGTGCTGGTGAAGGACGCCCCGGCGTTCGTCGTCAACCGTATCCTCACCCGCTTCATGGGCGAGATCCAGAACGTCATCGACGAGGGCACTCCGGTCGAGGTGGCGGAGCGGGCGGTGGAGCCGCTGGGGCTGCCGATGTCGCCGCTGGTGCTGCTGGAGCTGGTCGGCCCCGCGATCGGGCTGCATGTCTCCGAGACGCTGCACCGCGCGTTCCCCGCCCGTTTCACGGTCTCGGAGAATCTCGCGGCGGTCGTGAAGGCGGGCAAGCGCGGCTTCTACGTCTACGACTCGGGTGCGCCGGAGCTGGACCCGGAGGTCGCCGCGCTCCTGAAGCAGGGCGACACGGTTCTGACGGAGGAGCGGACGCGCGAGCGTGTTCTGGACGCGGTGGCGCAGGAGATCGGTCTGATGCTGGCCGAGGGCGTCGTCGCCGAGGCCCAGGACATCGACCTGTGTCTGATCACGGGCGCGGGCTGGCCCTTCCATCTGGGCGGCATCACGCCGTATCTGGACCGGGAAGGCGTCTCGGAGCGGGTGAACGGCAAGCCGTTCCTGGCGCCGGGTGTGGCGAGCGTGCCGGTGTAGCGCGCGGCGCGACAGGCGGACCGGACAGGCCGTACGGAAACCCTCCGTACGGCCTGTCCGCTGCCCGCGGCGGGCAGCGGGCCTGACGGGCCGTGAGTGGGCCGACGGCCCGGCTGACGGGCTCTCAGGCCCTCTGACGCGCCTGTCACGCCTGTCACGCCGGAGCCGGGACCGTCACTGTCAGGTCCTCAACCGGGTCCAGGCCGCGAGGGCCAGGCCCGGTTCCGCCTTCTGGCGGGCCAGCCGCAGGGTGCCGTCCTCGCCCAGTGCGGCCAGGACCACCCTTCCGTCGCCGTCCAGGGCCAGGGCCGGGGCGCCCACGCAGGGTTCGCCGGACGGGGTCCAGTTGAGGCCCGCGGCCTCGTTCTCGGTGGGGTACGCGGCGATGCTGGGGCGGCCGTCGGGGCCGCGCTGGGCGAGGATCGTGCAGTCGAGGCCGTCGACCGGGGTACGGAGCACGGCCAGCGGGCCGGTGCCGGGGCCGCCCAGGCGGACCGCTTCCGTTCCCGGGCGCCAGGCGTGGACCGTACTGTCCTCGGCGTCGCGCCAGAAGTGGGTGAGCCGCCCCGGACCCGTGCGCTCGGCGATGAGCGTGCCGGACGCGACGGGGGCGACCGGCTCCTCCTCGGCGCGTTCCAGGGCCGCTTCGGGCTTCTCGCGGAGCCAGCGGACGATGGTGTCCCGGGCCGGGACGAGGACTTCGATCGGACCGTGGTCGGTCAGGGTCGCGACCGGCTCGCCGGTCAGCACGGTCCCCTTGGCGTTCGCGCCGCCCCAGGCCTGCCAACGGCCGGTCCGGGACTGGTTCTTGGCCGAGACATTGCCGTTCGCGTTCCGTACGAAGAGATGCACGGAGCCGACCGCGTCCACGACGATCGAGGGCATGCCGATCCGGCCGCCCTTCACCCGGTCCTTGCCGTGCGGGTTGCCCAGCGACTGCCAGTCCCGCAGCGGACGGCCCGTCTGGAACTGGACGGCGTGCAGGAGATCGATCTCGTCGGGCCCGTCGGCACCGGGACGTTTCCGCACCCCCAGCAGATGGACGAAGCCCTCGCTGCTCAGGGCGATGGAGAGATACGGCAGCAGACCGGGGAAGGCGAGCAGTTCGGACTCCGACCAGTCCGGACCGCCTGCCCTGGCCTCCGTCCAGCGCAGCACGCCTTCGGCGGCCGGCGCGTAGGCCGTGAGCCTGCCGTCCTTGCCGCGCAGCAGCCAGCCGGTGGTCTCCGGGAGGGAGTTGTCCGCGGGAGGCGTCGGGAGCGTGCGGCGCGGCTCGCCCGTCATGGCCTTGCCCGCGCCGTCTCCCGATCGTCTCGACGTCCGTCCGGACCTCGGCGTCATGGCCCGCCGCCACCTTCCCGAGCGCTGGAAACCCGGGACACGATGATACGCGCGGGTACTCCGGCGGATCCGGGAGCCTTCCGGCACGGCCTCTGTGACACGCTTGTGTGATGCGGACCCAGATCATCGTGGACGCGGCGAACGTGGTCGGTTCCGTCCCCGACGGATGGTGGCGCGACCGGCGTGGCGCCACCGAGCGGCTGCGCGACTCCCTGGTGCCGTACACCGAGCGCGGTGTCGCCGGTCATCCCGGGCCCGTCGAGGTGGTGCTGGTCGTGGAGGGCGCGGCCAGGGAGGTGGCACCGGTGCCGGGGGTACGGGTCGAGCCCGCGCTCGGCAGCGGCGACGACCGGATCGTGGAGCTGGCGGCACGGGCGGCGGCGGACGGGCTCGGCTGTGTCGTCGTCTCGGCCGACCGTGAGCTGTGCCGCCGGGTGGCGGCGTACGGCGCGGAGTGCGTGGGTCCCAGGACCGTACGTCAGCCCCCGGGGGAGCGTACGTAGAGCACCGCGCCGTCGACCGTCGCGGGCAGCGGCCGGTACTGCCGGGCCAGCAGCGCGCGCAGGGTGGGCAGCCGGCCGGGGGCGTAGGGCCCGCCGCGGGAGTCGTCCACGACCAGGGCGGGCGGCCGGGACCGCAGTTCGGCGACGAGTACGGGCCAGGCGCCCGCCATGGCGTACCTCTCCCCCACGCGGGGCCCGTCACGGCCGCCGCTGTAGTTCGTGAGCAGACCGGCCGTCAGATAGCGGCTGGCGGGGGTCCGGTCGGCGAGCCAGTACGTCTCCGGGTGTATCCCCCAGACCAGGACCCGGTCGGTGGGCGCCGTACGGGCCCGTACGGCGTCGGCGATCCGCTGGGCGTGGGCCAGCTCGGGGCGGGGCGCGAGGATGCCCCAGGTGACGAAGAGCGCGCAGACGCAGACCGAGGTCAGCAGGGCGGACGCGGCCCGTTCGCGGGGCAGCGGGCGCAGGGCGGCCGTCGCCAGCAGTACGAGCGGCGGCACGAGTTGCAGGAAGTAGTGGCCGAAGAAGTGGAAGCCCGCCACGACGGCGACGGCCGAGGCGGCGAGCCACACCCACAGATCCGCGGTGCCGCGCCGGGCGCGGACGAGCGGGGCCAGCAGGGGGGAGCAGGCGAGAGCGAGCAGGGCGGAGTTGGCCAGGCCCCGGGAGACCATATGGAGTCCGGAGCCGGTAAAGGCGGCGTACGCGGCCGATCCCGTCACCGTCCAGAAGAGGAAACCGGACGGGTCGGTGAGCAGGGCCGCCGCGAGGACCGGCAGGACGAGCCCGGCGGCGAGCCGCGGCAGCCCGGCTCTTCCGGGCGGGGAGTGCCAGAGGAGCCACAGGACGGGGACGAGGACCGCGCCGCCGGTCTGCTTCGTCAGCAGTGCCCCGGCGACGGCGAGTCCGGCGGCGCCGGGGCGCCCCCGGCCCGCGCACCAGATCGCCGCGGCCGTGAACGGCAGTATGAAGACCTCGAAGGTGGCGGCCTGGGTGTCCTCGGGGTTGAGACCGACGGAGAGCAGCGGGTGGAGGACTCCGGCGGTCCGGCCCGCCCGGTCGCCCCAGCGCTCGCGCGCGACAGCGGCGAGCAGGGCGGCGGTGAGGAGATGGGCGACGGCGGCGAGGACCTTCATCGCGTACGGGGAGCCGTCGCCGAAGAGGGCGAGGACGGCCTCGTACAGCCAGGGCAGCAGGGGCGGCTTGCGGTCGACGACGGTCTCGTAGAGCGCTCCCCCGTCGGCCAGCATCCGTGCCTGGACGGCGAGATAGCCCTCGTCGGGGCTCCACAGGGGGTGGCGGAAGGAGGGGATCCGGGTGATCAGGACCAGCAGCGCGACGACCGGGAGCAGCCGCCGCCAGTAGGGGGCGCTCCCGCCGGCCGTGGCCGGTGCGGCACGGTGCCCGGAGGGTCCGTACCGGAGGGCGGGCGGTGGCGGCTCGGCGAGCATGGCGGGGGCCAGTGCGAGCCGTTGTCCGCCGTCAGCGGGCGGTTCCGAGGCGGCTGTGGACACGTCCGTAGAAGGCGTAGACGACACAGCCGATGACCATCCAGATACCGAAGCGCAGCCAGGTCTCGGCGGGCAGATTGAGCATCAGCCACAAGGAGGCCAGCACGGAGGCGATCGGCAGATACGGCACCAGGGGGGTGCGGAAGGCACGGGGCAGATCGGGGCGCCGGCGGCGCAGGATGATGACGCCGAGCGCGACGACGACAAAGGCGAAGAGGGTGCCGATGTTGACCAGTTCGGCGAGTTCCTCGATGGAGGTGCAGCCCGCGACGATCGCCACGATCACACCGAGGAGGACGGTCGAGCGGTAGGGCGTGCCGAACCGGGGATGGACTTGGGAGAAGGTCCTGGGGAGCAGTCCGTCGCGGCTCATCGCGAAGAACACCCGGGTCTGGCCGAGCAGCAGGATCATGGAGACGGAGGTGAGACCGACGGCGGCGCCGAAGCTGATGACCCCGGCCCAGAAGGGATGGCCGACGGATTTGAAGGCGTCGGCGAGCGGGGCGTCCACCGAGAGCCGTGAGTAGTGCTGCATCCCGGTGACGACGAGGGAGACGGCGACGTACAGCACGGTGCAGAGGAACAGCGAGCCGAGGATGCCGCGCGGGACGTCGCGCTGCGGGTCGACGGTCTCCTCGGCGGCGGTGGCGACGATGTCGAAGCCGATGAAGGCGAAGAAGACGACGGCCGCGGCGGTGAAGATGCCCATGACACCGAAGTTGGTGGGGACATAGCCGAACATCAGCTGGATGAGCGGGGCGGCCAGTCCGCCGCCGCCGGTGCTGGGCTCGGCGGGCGGGATGAACGGCCGGTAGTTGGATCCGGTGATGAAGAACGCGCCGACGACGATCACGAGCAGGACGACGGTGACCTTGACGGCCACGATGACGGTGGTGACCCGTGAGGAGAGCTTCACGCCGACGACGAGGATGCCGGCCAGGACGAGCACGAGGAGGAAGGCGAGCAGATCGAAGCCGAACGCCCCGTCGTGGGTGCCGGACAGGAAGTCCGGCAGACTCGCGTCGGCGTTCCCCAGCAGTGAGCGCACATAGCCGGACCAGCCGACGGCCACGACCGCGCAGCCCAGCGCGAGCTCCAGGACGAGGTCCCAGCCGATGATCCAGGCGGGCAGTTCGCCGAGCGAGGCGTACGAGAAGGTGTACGCGGATCCGGCCACCGGTACGGTCGAGGCGAACTCGGCGTAGCAGAGGGCGGCCAGCGCGCAGACGACGCCCGAGACGACGAACGCGAGGGCGGTGGCGGGTCCCGCGTACTGCCGGGCCACCACCCCGGTCAGTACGAAGATTCCCGTACCGATGATCACACCGACGCCGAAGACCGTGAGATCGAGCGCGGAGAGGGACTTCCTGAGCGCGAACTCGGGGTCCTCGGTGTCACGGAGGGACTGCTCGACACCTTTGGTGCGGAACATCCCGTTTTTTGCTGGTTCCGGGGCGTGCAGCGTACTCACCGGCATACCTCCGTGCGCGCGTCGTTCCGGCAATGATCGAGAGGTCGTGCACCCCCGGGGTCCCGTAATGTCTTATTTCACACGGATGGGCCGGTCGGACCACCCCGTACAGGGCGGACTGACCGGCCCATCAGCCGTTCGGGGGAACGCGCGCTCAGTCGCGCGCTCAGTCGCGGGCGGCCTCGGCCGGCGAGCCCTCCAGCCGGCCGTCCAGCTTCGCGACCAGACCGGTGACCTGGCGCGCGATGTCCGGCGCGGTCAGGCCGATCTCGGCCATGACCTCCTTGCGGGAGGCGTGGTCGAGGAAGCGCGGCGGGATGCCGAAGTCCCGCAGCGGTACGTCGACCCCGGCGTCGCGCAGGGTCTGGGCGATCGCGGAACCGACGCCGCCGACCCGGCTGTTGTCCTCGACGGTGACGACGACACGGTGCTGCTCCGCGAGCGGGGCGAGCGCCTCGTCCACCGGCTTGACCCAGCGCGGATCGACGACGGTGGTCGTGATGCCCTGCTTGTCGAGGAGCCCGGCGATCTCCAGACACATCGGGGCGAGCGCGCCGACCGAGACCAGCAGGACGTCCGCCGTGCCCTCGTCGGACCTGCGCAGGACGTCCATACCGCCGATCCGGCCGACGGCCGGGACCGCGGGGCCGACCGCGCCCTTGGAGAAGCGCACCACGGTCGGGGCGTCGTCGACGGCCACCGCCTCGCGGAGCTGGGCCCGTACCTGGTCGGCGTCGCGCGGCGCGGCGATCCGCAGACCGGGCACGACCTGGAGGATCGACATGTCCCACATGCCGTTGTGCGAGGCGCCGTCGGTGCCGGTGATCCCGGCGCGGTCCAGGACGAAGGTCACACCGCAGCGGTGCAGGGCGACATCCATCAGGACCTGGTCGAAGGCCCGGTTGAGGAAGGTCGCGTAGACGGCGAAGACCGGGTGGACCCCGCCGGTGGCCAGGCCGGCCGCGGAGACCGCGCCGTGCTGTTCCGCGATGCCGACGTCGTACACCCGGTCGGGGAAGAGCTTCGCGAACTTGTCGAGACCGACCGGCTGGAGCATGGCGGCCGTGATCGCGACGATGTCCTCGCGCTCCCTGCCGAGCTTGACCATCTCCTCGCCGAACACGGCCGTCCAGTCGACACCCGAGGACGCGATCGGCAGACCGGTGTCCGGGTGGATCTTGCCGACCGCGTGGAAACGATCCGCCTCGTCCGCGAGCGCGGGCTGATAGCCCCGGCCCTTCTCGGTGAGACAGTGCACGATGACCGGACCGCCGAAGCGCTTGGCCCGCAGCAGCGCGGACTCCAGGGCCTCGATGTCATGGCCGTCGATGGGACCGACGTACTTCAGTCCGAGGTCCTCGAACATGCCCTGCGGGGCGATGAAGTCCTTGAGGCCCTTCTTCGCGCCGTGCAGGGTGTCGTAGAGGGGCCTGCCGACGACCGGGGTGCGCTCCAGGAGGTCCTTGCCCCGGGCCAGGAAGCGCTCGTAGCCGTCGGTGGTGCGCAGGGTGGCGAGATGGTTCGCGAGGCCGCCGATGGTCGGCGCGTACGAGCGCTCGTTGTCGTTGACGACGATGACGAGCGGGCGGTCCTTGGCGTCGGCGATGTTGTTCAGCGCCTCCCAGGCCATACCGCCGGTCAGCGCGCCGTCACCGATCACCGCGACCACGCGGTCGTCCCCGCCCAGGACCTGGTTGGCCTTGGCGAGACCGTCGGCCCAGCCGAGCACGGTGGAGGCGTGCGAGTTCTCGATGATGTCGTGCTCGGACTCGGCACGGGAGGGATAGCCCGACAGACCGCCCTTGCTCTTCAGCCGCGAGAAGTCCTGACGGCCGGTGAGCAGCTTGTGGACGTAGGACTGGTGGCCCGTGTCGAAGAGGATCTTGTCCTTCGGCGAGTGGAAGACACGGTGCAGGGCGATGGTCAGCTCGACGACACCGAGGTTTGGGCCGAGGTGGCCGCCGGTCTTGGAGACCGCGTCCACGAGGAACGACCGGATCTCTCCGGCCAGCTCCTCAAGCTGCTCCGGGCCGAGCCGGTCCAGATCGCGGGGCCCCCTGATACGAGTCATCAGCTCCCATCCGCCCACCCCCGACCCTGCTCGGCGCGCTTCGCGCGGCACCTGCTTCACTGTGCCTCCTTGCGTTTTGGGCTGGTCGAGCTCTGCCGATCTGGCGAGTCTAATGTTCCGCTCGTGCGCGTCATCAGCGGGCGGTCCGTTGCACATCACTCGATCGGATGTATGTAGGTCATATCGCCGGTGCCCGCAACAGGGCTGTGCCCGGCACCCGGGGACGGATGCCGGGCACAGGCCCGCGAATCGTACGGCGTCCGCTCAGGCGCGGCCCGCCGCCTTCTGGGTCTTGCGGGTCACGGCGTCGATGACGACGGTCGCCAGGAGCACCGCGCCGGTGATCATGTTCTGGATCGGCGAGGCGATGCCCTGGAGGGCGAGGCCGTACTGGATCGAGACGATGACCAGCACACCGAGCAGCGCGTTCCAGGTGCGGCCGCGCCCGCCGAAGAGGCTGGTGCCACCGATGACGGCCGCCGCGATGGCGTTCATCAGCAGGTCGCCGCTGCCCGCTCCCTGGTTGGCCGCGGCGATCTTGGAGGCGATGAAGAGACCGCCGAGCGCGGCGAACGTACCGGCGAGCGAGAAGATCGAGATACGGACCAGCGCGACATTGATACCCGCGCGGCGGGATGCCTCGACACTGCCGCCGAGCGCGAAGACCTTACGGCCGTAACTGGTGCGGCGCAGTACGAAGTCCGTGATCACAAGCACCACGAGGAAGATCACGACCGCCAGGGGCAGGCCCTTGTACTGGTTGTAGAGGGCCGCCGCGGCGAAGGCCACCACGGCCAGCAGCGCGGAGCGCAGGATGGTCTCGCTGAGCGGCCGGGACGGGACTCCGACCGCCTCTCGGCGTCGGTTCTCGAAGAACGAGGTCAGGAAGAAGACCGCCACCGCGACCACGGCGAGGCCGTAGGCGGCCGCGACATCGGTGAAGTAGTACGTGGTCAGCTTGGCGACCACGCTGTCGGCGCTCAGGTTGACCGTGCCGCTGTCGCCGAGGAGCTGGAGCATGAAGCCGCTCCAGAAGAGCAGACCGGCCAGGGTGACGGCGAAGGCGGGGACCCCGATCCGGGCGAAGAAGAAGCCGTGGACGGCCCCGGCGACCGTACCGGTCAGGATGGCGAGGATGAACGCCAGCCAGTCCGCCATGCCGTGCGTGACGCTGAGGACCGCGAAGGCCGCGCCCGCGACACCGCTGACCGAGCCGACGGAGAGATCGATCTCACCGAGCAGCAGGACGAAGACGATACCGACGGCGATCATGCCGGTGCCGACCATGGCCACGGAGATGTTGCTGAGGTTCTCCGCGCTCAGGAAGTTGGAGTTCAGGCTTCCGAAGATCGCCCAGATGATGATCAGGCCGAGCACGACGGGTATCGCACCCAGATCGCCGGCGCGGATCTTGCGCTTGAACTCGGTGATATAGCCGCCGAACCCCTGCTCGCGTACGAGCAGCCGCGGGTCGACCGCGGTGACCGCGCCGTCCGCCGCGGCGGGGGCGTCGACCGGGGCCGGATTGGCCGGCGCCGCCTTGTCGAGCGAGGGGGAGGTGTTCTCGGTGGTCACTTCTGAACCTCCACGGTGCGCGACGCGCGACGGGTCACGGCGTTGTCCGTGGCGCCGGTGATGGCCGCGATGATCTCTTCCTGCGAGGTGGACGCGACATCGAAGACGCCGTTGTTGCCGCCGAGCCTGAGCACGGCCACCTTGTCGGCGACGGCCTTGACGTCCGCCATGTTGTGGCTGATGAGCAGTACGGCGAGACCGCGCTCGCGCAGCCGCTCGACGAGGTCGAGCACCTGGGCGGTCTGCTCGACACCGAGGGCCGCGGTCGGCTCGTCGAGAATGACGAGCTTGGGCTCGCCGAGCATGGACCTGGCGATGGCCACGGTCTGCCGCTGGCCGCCGGAGAGCGAGGCGATCGGGATACGGACACTGGGGATCCGGATCGACAGGGTGGTGAGCAGCTCGCGCGAGCGGCGCTCCATCTCCACCTCGTTGAGCACTCCCCAGCGCCGCAGTTCACGGCCGAGATAGAGGTTGCCGACGACATCGATGTTGTCGCACAGCGCCAGGTCCTGGTAGACCGTGGCGATGCCCAGGGTCTGGGCGTCGTGCGGCCTGTCGATCGAGACGGGCCGGCCTTCCCACTCGATGACTCCGTCATCGATGGGGTGCACGCCGGCGATGGTCTTCACCAGCGTGGATTTCCCGGCACCGTTGTCGCCGACCAGGGCGACCACCTCACCGGAGTGGACCTCAAGCTCTACTTCGGTGAGCGCCTGGACGGCACCGAATCGCTTGGAGACCCCTCGCAACGCCAGCACGGGCGTAGCGGTCACGTGAACCATCTCCTTCGCCGCCTGACCGGCGGGGATGCCGCGCCGGGGGGAGGCGCGGAGGTCGAGCAGAAGAGAACGGAAGGGGCGGCCGCACGGCGCTCGCGCGCGGCGTGCGGCACGGCGGCCGAGGTGGTTCCATCCGGCACCCCGCCCGAGCTGCGGGGCTGTTGAGTGGGCGGGGTGCCGGACAGGCTTCACCGGAGGCAGGTCACCGGGCGGACCCGGCGGGGACCTCACGGCCCCCGGGTGACCTACTTCAGACCGATCGCGTCACAGTCGGCCTTGTAGGCGCCCGTGCAGATCTCGGCGACCGTGTAGATGCCGTCCTTGATGACCGTGTCGTTGATGTTGTCCTTGGTCAGCGACACGACCGGGACGAGCACGGAGGGAATACCCTTGGTGGTGGCGCTGTCGACGGTCGACTTGGCGATCGAGTCGAGCTTCTCGCCCTTGGCGAGCGCGACGGCCATCTCACCGGCCACGGAGGCCTCTTCGGGGTAGGACTTGTAGACGCTCATGAACTGCTCGCCCGCGACGATGCGCTGCACACCGGCGAGTTCGGCGTCCTGGCCGGTGACCGGCGGGAGCTTGGTGAAGCCGGCGCCCTTGAGGGCGGTGATGATACCGCCGGCCATACCGTCATTGGCGGAGTAGACGCCGATGATCTTGTCCTTGCCCAGGGCGGCGATGGCGCCTTCCATGTTGCTGTTGGCGTTCACCGGCTTCCATTCCTTGGTGTCGTACTCCTTGCCGATGTTCACCTTGCCATCGAGCTCGGAGTGCGCGCCCTTCTTGAACAGAGCGGCGTTCGGGTCGGTCACGGCGCCGTTGATCATCACAATGTCGCCGGACTTGGCCTTGTCACCGAGCGCCTCGACGAGCGCCTTGCCCTGGACCCGGCCGACCTCTTCGTTGTCGAAGGAGGTGTAGGCGTCGATCGGCCCCTCGGCCAGACGGTCGTACGCCACGACCGGTATTCCGGCCTCCTTGGCCTTCTGCACCGAGCTGGCGATGGCCTTGGAGTCGACGGCGTCCACGACGAGCACGTCGACCTTGTTGGTGATCATCGTGTCGACCTGCTGGTTCTGCAGCGTCGCGTCCTGCTTGGCGTTCGCGTAGACGACCTTGCCCGTGCCGTCGGTCAGCTCGCTGACCTTCTTCTCGAACAGCGGCTTGTCGAACTTCTCGTACCGAGCGGTCTCGTTCTCCGGCAGGAGCAGGCCGATCGTGATCGGGCCCTTGGTGTCCGACTTCGACGCTTCCGCCTTGTCGCCGGACTCCGCCGCACTGCCACAGGCGGCGAGCGAGACAGCCATCGCGGTGGTGGCGGCGGCCACGGCAGCACGACGCATCATTGCGTTCACTTAACAAACCTCCCTGACGAGGCCGCGTCGTTGCGGCCGAGGTGGCTGGAAGTCAACTCGGCTCCGGGGTCGGCGTCAAGGAGTAAATCCTTAACGAGATGACAACGGTGCCATTCGTTATCTAAGTGAAGGCAGCCGCCGTGGCCGGAATGACGCTCTCCAAAAGGGTCGAATCGCCCATTTCGCTGAGCACGAGGGCGAGCGCGCCCAGCACCTCGGCCCGGCCGCCGAGCGCTCCGGGAAGCACCGAGAGCTGCCGTGCCGCGCTGGGGATCGCGTACCGGGAGACCGACTCGCGTATCGGTCCGAGCACCAGCTCCCCAGCCTCCGCCAAATCCCCGCCCAGCACCACCCGGCTGGGGTTCAGGAGATTGCACAGGTTCGCCACGCCGCTGCCGATATGACGGCCCACGTCGGCGACCACACGGCGGCAGCCCGGGTCGCCCTCCCGCGCGAGCTGGACGACGCGCTCCATGGTCAGATCGGCGCCATGGCTGGACTGGAGGAGCGGCAGGACATACCGGGCTGCGGTGAAGGTCTCCAGGCAGCCGCGGTTGCCGCAGCGGCAGACCGGACCCGACTCGTCGAGCGTGATGTGGCCGATCTCACCGGCCGTACCGCCGGGGCCCCGGTAGATCTGCCCGTCTATCACCAGACCGGCGCCCACACCGCTGGCGACCTTGATGTACGCCAGGTCCCTGACCCCGCGCCCGCTCCCCCAGACCAGCTCGCCGAGCGCGCCGAGGTTGGCGTCGTTGTCCACGTACACCGGTACGCCGAGGCGGGCGGCCAGTTCGTCGCTGGGGTTGATACCGCTCCAGCCCGGCAGTATCGAGGTGGAGCCGAGCGTGCCCGACTCCACGTCGATCGGCCCGGGGACGCCGAGCCCGACGCCTATCACCTTGCCGCGGCTGACGCCGGTGCTCACGATCAGCCGCTCGACCAGCTCCTCGGCGCGGCCGAATCCCTGGGCGGACGAGGCGTCCACATCGAGGGGCTCCGACTCCTCGGCGAGCACCTGGTGGGCGAGATTGCCTACGGCCACCCGCAGATGGGTATGGCCGAAGTCGACCCCGATGACGGTGCCCGCGTCCCCGCTGAGCGAGACGCTCCGGGCCCGTCTGCCACCCGCCGAGGTGGGCGTGACCTGGACCGTGCCGCCGTCCTTCAGCTCGCGGACGATATTGGAGACCGTGGCCGCCGACAGTCCCGTGCTCCGGGCGATCTCCGCCTGGGTGAGCGAACCGGCCATACGAACCGCTCGTACGACCCGTTCGAGGTTGGCCCGGTGCAGAGACGACTGCGACCCTGGAGTCTCCACGACTGATCCACTCCTGCCCTTGGCGGACGGCACGACCGCCGCCGCCGGTCGGGGCCGCGCCAATGAGACCCCGACGTATCTCCAACTTGTGAACCCTAAGCTCAGCCTTTCGGGCTGCTCCCCGTCAAGACCTTGAGCAATGCGGAACACGACAAACCGCCCGCCGACCAGTGTCGACGGGCGGTTCGGGTGGATTGGGCCGTCCCGGACCCCGGGGGCGCGCGGCGGTCTACTTCAGTGCGCCCGCCGTCAGGCCGGCCACCACCTGGCGCTGGAAGATGATGTACGCGGCGAGCACCGGCAGCATCGCCATCACCAGACCGGCGAAGAGACCCGACCAGTCGCCCTTGTATCCCTGGCTGACCGCGAGCTGCACCAGTCCCTGTGAGAGCACCTTGTTCTCCGGGTCGGTGTTGAGCACCGTGGGCAGCAGGTACTGGTTCCACTGCCCCAGGAAGTTGAAGATCCCGACGCTGATCAGACCGGGCTTGGCCATGGGCAGCATCACCTGGAAGAACGTCCGGGTGTGCGAGGCGCCGTCGATGATCGCCGCTTCCGCCACCGAGGTCGGCAGCGTCCGGAAGAACGAGACGAGGAAGAAGACGGTGAACGGCAGCGAGTACGCGATGTAGACCAGGATCAGACCGTGGATGGTGTTCAGCAGGCCCAGATTGTTCATGACGTAGAACAGCGGGACCAGGGCGAGAATGATCGGGAAGCTCATCCCGCCGATGAACAGGTAGTAGATGAAGCGGTTGCCCGGGAACTCGAAGCGCGCCAGCACATACGCGGCCATCGAGCCGAGCAGCAGGGTGCCGACGAGTGAACCGGCCACCACCAGCACGGTGTTGAGGAAGTAGTCGCTCATATGCGCCTGGGTCCAGGCGCGCGACCAGTTCTCGAAGTGCAGCGAGTCGGGCAGCGACCACGGCTCGGTGAAGATGGACCTGTCGTCCTTGAAGGATGTCATGACCGCCCACAGCAGCGGCATCACGACCAGCACGGCCCAGATGACGAGCACCCCGTGCGAGAACACATTGAGGACGCCGCCGCTCTTCGACCCCCCGGCGGACGGCGGAGCCGTCTTGCTCACGGCCGGCCGCGCCATGACCGTCCCGGCCGCGGCGGGGTCCTGGGGGCCGGCCGGGGGCGGGGTGTCGGCCGGAGGAGGGGTGTCGGTGGTCTTCATCAGAACTCCAGCCGCTCACGTCGGCCCAGCCGCATCACGATGGCGGAGAAGGCCAGCGTGACGACGAGAAGGGCGACACCGATCGTGGTCGCATAGGCCGCCTGACCGTCACGGAACGCCTTCTGGTAGACGAGCAGGGTCAGTACGTTGGTGGAATCGGCGGGTCCGCCGGGTCCCACGGTCATGATCTGGACGACGGCGAAGGACTCCGCGCCGAGGGCGAGGATGCCCATGTAGACCCACCCCGACTGCACCGTGTCCCACAGCAGCGGCAGGGTGATGCGGAAGAAGGTGGTGAAGCGGTTCGCGCCGTCCAGCAGCGCCGCCTCGTAGAAGTCCTTGGGGATCGAGGCCATGCCCGCGGAGAACAGGACCACGAAGAAGCCGGTGGTGGACCAGACCAGGACGGCCATCACGCACCACAGCGCGAGATTCGGATCGCCCAGCCACTCCGGCTGCACGCTGCCCAGACCGACGGCGTCGAGCGCCGAGTTGATGGCACCGCTGTTCGGGTTGTACGCGAACTGGAAGAGCAGCGCGACAATCGCGATCGAGAGCACCTGCGGGAAGAAATACACGATCTTGTAGAAGGCCGATCCGCGCACACCCGAAATGGCGGATCCCTTACGGTGGCGCCCGCCGACATTCAGCATGAACGCGAAGAACAGCGCCAGTCCCAGCACCACCAGGGGCAGTAGCAGCGCGAAGGTCAGACTGTGCCGGAGAGAACTCCAGAAAGTCTCGTCGTCGAGCATCCGGGTGTAGTTGTCGAAGCCGACCATCGCGAAGTCCGGGCTGAGCCCGGTCCAGTCCGTGAACGAATAGTAGATGGACTGGACGAACGGCCATACGACGAAGAGTCCGTACAGCGCCAGGGGGACAATGAGAAACCCCACGATGAACCGGTACTTGCCGTGTTGCATGTCTCCCGACCCCGAATCCCGGCGGGTGCCGCCGTGCTGCCTTGGGGAGCCCGTCCGGCGGGTCCGACGGGCCGGAGCCGGAAGCCCCGGCGGGGCTTCCGGCCGCTTCCGCTCCTACTGGTGCTTGTAGTGCTTGATGGAGTCGTCCTTGGCCGCCGCGTCGGCGAACTCCTGGGCCTTGTTCATGGCCTCGGCCGGAGTCATGCGCCCGGCCATCATCTCGCCGAGCACGCCCACCCCGAGCTTCTCCTTCTGGAGGGCGACGTACCAGTCCTGCATCCGCGGGTTCAGTACGTTGTCGCCCGCCTTGGCGAGGGCGTCGACACCGGACTGGAGCGCGGTGGACAGGGTGAGACCGTCGGTGCCGCCGTTGAAGGAGGTCAGCGACTTCACCTTGGAGGTGAAGTTCTTCGAGGACGCCTCGCTCAGCATGATGCGGAGCTGCTCCATGCCGCCGTCGGGGTTCTTGGCCTTCGCCGGGACGATGAACGGCTCACCGCCGGAGGCCCAGATGGTGCCGAACGGCAGCTTGTCCGAGCTGTCCAGACCGGACGGCGCGGACACCTTCATCTGGAAGTCCTTCGGCGTGGTCTTGGCCGCCTCGTTCTCCACCCAGGAGCCGTTCGGGATGAACAGCGCCTTGCCCTCGGTCCACGCGGTCTGCGACTGGATGTGGTCGAGACCGGGGGTGCCCTGGAGGATGTAGCCCTTCCTGAACAGCTCGTAGTACGCCTCGAAGGCGGACTTCACGGCCGGGTGCTTCCAGGCGTTGGGCTCCAGGTTGTCGATCGCGTCGAGGACCTCACGTCCGCCGATCTTGCCGATGAACGGGTAGAGCGAGAAGGGCAGGTAGTACGGGTACTTGCCGGCGTACGTCCAGCCCGCGATGTCCTGCTTCTTGGCCTTCGCGCAGAGGGCCAGCATCGCGTCCCAGTCCTCGGGGTACTCCGCGTCGAGCCGGTCGAGCGCGGTCTGCGAGTACCAGACACCGTAGACCGTGTAGGCGTAGTACATGATCCAGACCGGGTCGCCGTCGAACTGACCCATCTCCACGACCCCGGGCCGCAGCGTGTCGCGGACCTTCTTGGCCGGGTCGTCGTAGGACGGCGCGTCCAGCAGGGGCGTGAGATCGGCGAGCTGCTTCTTGCCGACGAGAACGCCCATGTCCATCTGCTCGGCGCCCGAGTTGTCAATCAGGTCGGGCGGGGTGCCGCCGTTGAAGCGCGGCTGGAGCTGGGACTGGATCTTCTGCGTCGGGGTGAACTTCACCTCCGCCTTCGGGAAGGCCTTCTTGTACTGCTCGACGGCGTCCGTCGCGTACTCGGTGCCGAAACCGCCGTCGAACAGAACGAAGTCGAGCTGCGCGGTCTCGTTCACCCCGAGCGGGTTCTTCTCGGACGCCGTGCCCTTCTCGACCTTGTTGTCGGTCCCGCTGTCGCTGCTCGCGCAGGACGCCAGGAAGCTCATCGTCGGGACGGTGATCAGACCGATCGCGGCGGACCGCTTGATCACATCACGACGGCCGAGGCCCCCGTTGTACTGAGCGGAGGTGGATCCCATGCTCAAGTCCTCGCCTTCTCCAGGACTCAGGCGGTGTACCGGTCGCCCGTGCTTCTCACCTGAGGAGAAGGGCCCCGCCACCGCGGTCAAATGAAGCTGGGTGGTGCAGATAAAGCCGGGTCGTACGGGAATGTCGCTCTTCGTCGTGTGTGCCGGTCGCGGAAGCAGGGACCTCGGCCGATCGGCCGCGAGCGGACAGAGCCCTCCCCACCGCCCCCTGTCCTCCTACGTGTTGTCCGCCACTGCGGAAAACTCCAGGGCGGACGCCGACAGGTATAGTCCACTTCCCGCCGACGGAGCAAGATCGAAAGCAGGTTTGGACGGCAGTCTTTCCCTAGTTGAGACCTCGCGGATATCCGAGACGGTTGTGTACTCATTCGACCACCTCCGCCCCCATCGGAATGGCCGATTCCAAATGTTCCACCCCCGCAACACCCTTGACACCACTCTGCACTTGGCTCCTACTGGACCCTGCGCTCTCGTTTGACAACGTTGTCCGACTTGGTACGCAGGAGGAAAGACTCGGTATGGAGCAGAGAACCGGACCCCGGCGCAGACAATGGCACACGGCCACCCTGGTGGCGGCCGCCGCGCTGCTCGTCGTAACGGCACAGTCCGCCGCCGTGGCACAGCCCGCACAACCCAAGCCGGCGGAAAAGGAATTCAGCTCGTCCTTCGAGGCGGACGAAAAACAGCCGGACTGGCGCAATACCGTCGAAGTGGGCCCTGGCGGCGAGAAGCGGGCATCCGGTGTCGACGGGGGCTTCACCAGCGGAATCCCGGGCAATGTCACCGACCGGGTGGTGGAGTTGCGTGCCAGCGGCGAGAACAGCGGCTCGGGTGAGACCAAGGAGAATCTGGTCGATGTCCAGTCCGCCACCAAGTGGCTGGCGTTCACCAGGACCGCCTGGGTGGAGTTCGACCTCGACGAACCGGTCAAGGTCCTCACCTATGCCCTGACCTCGGCGAACGACCACGCCGAGCGTGACCCCAGGGACTGGACGCTCCAGGGGTCCGCGGACGGCAAGGAGTGGCGGGACCTGGACACGCGGAAGGGTGAAACCTTCGGCGAGCGTTTCCAGACCAGGTCGTACGACATCGCCAACACCACCGCGTACCGGCACTACCGGCTGGACATCACCGCCAACAACGGCGGCTCCGACGCCACCCAGCTCGCCGATGTCCAGTTCTCCGACGGCGATACGAACACGCCGCCGCCCCAGGACATGCGCACCCAGGTCGACCGCGGCCCGTCCGGCTCCCCCACGGCCAAGTCCGCCGTCGGATTCACCGGGACGCGGGCGCTGAAGTACGCGGGCACGCACCAGCCGGACGGCCGGGCGTACTCGTACAACAAGATCTTCGATGTCGACACGGCCGTACAGAGCGACACCGCGCTCTCGTACCGGATCTACCCCTCCCTCCCGGAGACGGACCTCAACTATCCGGCCACCAATGTCTCCGTCGACCTCGCCTTCACCGACGGCACCTATCTGAGTGATCTCCGGGCCGTCGACGCACACGGCGGAGCGCTGACCCCGCAGGGCCAGGGCGCCGCCAAGCGTCTCTACGTCAACCAGTGGAACCAGGTCGACGCGCGGATCGGCTCGGTCGCGGCGGGCAGGACCGTCGACCGGATCCTGGTGGCGTACGACTCCCCCAAGGGCCCCGCGACGTTCCAGGGCTGGATCGACGACATCACCCTGGCCCCGAAGGCGCCCGAGCCGCGGCTCAAGCATCTGTCGGACTACGCGTCCACCACGCGCGGCACCAACTCCAGCGGGTCCTTCTCGCGTGGCAACACCTTCCCCGCGACCGCCGTGCCCAACGGCTTCAACTTCTGGACCCCGGTGACCAACGCGGGGTCCAACAGCTGGCTCTACGAGTACAGCCGCGCCAACAACGCCGACAACCTGCCGACCGTACAGGCCTTCAGCGCCAGCCATGAGCCGAGCCCCTGGATGGGCGACCGGCAGACGTTCCAGATGATGCCGTCGGTGGCCCCTGGCACGCCGAACGCGTCCCGTACGGCGCGGGCGCTGCCGTTCCGCCACGAGAACGAGACCGCGAAGCCCCACTACTACGGGGTGGAGTTCGAGAACGGTCTCAGGACGGAGATGACGCCGACCGATCACGCGGCGATGGTCCGGGTCACCTACCCGGGCGCGGACGCGAGCATGATCTTCGACAACATCTCCAACGCGGGCGGGCTGACCCTCGACCCGGGGACGAGTTCCTTCACCGGTTTCTCGGACGTCAAGAGCGGTCTGTCGACCGGCGCGACGCGTCTTTTCGTATACGGCGTCTTCGACGCGCCCGTCACCGCGAGCGGCAAGCTGTCCGGCGGCGGGGGCGCGGACGTCACCGGCTATCTGCGCTTCGACGCCGGCCAGGACCGTACCGTCACCCTGCGGATCGCGACCTCGCTGATCAGCGTGGACCAGGCGAAGAAGAACCTCGCCGACGAGATCCCCGAGGGCACCCGCTTCACGAAGGTCCAGGACCGGGCGCAGGACGCCTGGGACGACATCCTGGGCAGGGTGGAGGTGGAGGGCGCGAACCACGACCAGCTCACCACGCTCTACTCCAGCCTCTACCGGCTGTATCTGTATCCCAACTCCGGCTTCGAGAACACCGGTACGCGGTCCAGCCCGAAGCAGCAGTACGCGAGCCCGTTCTCGGCGAAGACGGGCCAGGACACCCCGACCCGGACGGGCGCGAAGATCGTCGACGGCGAGGTGTACGTCAACAACGGCTTCTGGGACACCTACCGGACGACCTGGCCCGCGTACTCCTTCCTCACCCCGGACCGGGCGGGCGAACTGGTGGACGGCTTCGTCCAGCAGTACAAGGACGGCGGCTGGATCTCCCGCTGGTCCTCGCCGGGCTACGCGGACCTGATGACCGGCACGAGTTCGGACGTGGCGTTCGCCGACGCGTATGTGAAGGGCGTCGACTTCGACGCGGAGGCGGCGTACGAGGCGGCGCTGAAGAACGCCACGGTGGTGCCGCCCAGTTCGGGTGTGGGCCGCAAGGGCATGGAGACCTCACCTTTCCTCGGCTACGCCTCCACGGAGACGCACGAGGGCCTGTCCTGGTCGCTGGAGGGCTACCTCAACGACTACGGCCTGTCGAAGATGGGCGAGGCGCTCTACAAGAAGACCGGCGAGGCCCGGTACAAGGAGGAGTCGGAGTACTTCCGCAACCGGGCGCAGAAGTACGTCACCCTCTTCGACACGAAGGCGGGCTTCTTCCAGGGCCGTGACCTCAAGGGCGACTGGCGGGTGGACTCGGAGAAGTACGACCCGAGGGTGTGGGGTTACGACTACACCGAGACGAACGGCTGGGGCTACGCCTTCACCGCCCCGCAGGACTCGCGCGGTCTGGCGAACCTGTACGGCGGGCGCGCGGGCCTCGGCGAGAAGCTGGACACCTACTTCGCCACGCCCGAGACGGCCGGTCCCGAGTTCGTCGGCTCGTACGGCGGTGTCATCCATGAGATGACGGAGGCGCGCGACGTACGGATGGGCATGTACGGCCACTCCAACCAGGTCGCCCACCATGTCACGTACATGTACAACGCGGCCTCGCAGCCCTGGAAGACCCAGGAGAAGGTCCGCGAGGTCCTGGGCCGGCTGTATGTCGGCAGCGAGATAGGGCAGGGCTACCACGGCGACGAGGACAACGGCGAGCAGTCGGGCTGGTATCTCTTCTCGGCGCTCGGGTTCTATCCGCTGGTGATGGGCAGCGGGGAGTACACGATCGGCTCGCCGCTCTTCACCAAGGTGAAGGTCCATCTGGACAACGGCCGCACGCTGGTGATCAAGGCCCCGGAGAACAGTGACAAGAACATCTATGTCCAGGGCCTCACGGTCAACGGCAAGGCGTGGAACTCCACGGCGCTCCCGCACGAGGTGATCGCGAACGGCGGCACGCTGGACTTCACGATGGGCCCGAAGCCCTCGGCGTGGGGTACGGGCAAGGACGCGGCGCCGGTCTCGATCACCCAGGACGACAAAGCCCCGTCCCCCCGGACGGACGCCCTGCCGGCCTCGGCGGGCCCGCTCTTCGACAACTCCTCGCGCACGGAGGGGACGGCCGGGTCGGTGGACCTCCCGGTCGGCTCGGCGACCCGGGCGGTCCAGTACACCCTGACGTCCTCGGCGGCCTCGAAGGCCCCGACCGGCTGGACCCTCCAGGGCTCGGCGGACGGTACGACCTGGCAGACCCTGGACACCAGGTCGGCGCAGTCCTTCGCCTGGGACAAGCAGACCCGGGCCTTCACGATCGCCGAACCGGGCGCGTACGAGAGGTACCGCCTGGTGACCACCGGCCCGAACGACACCCCGCCGACCCTGGCGGAGGTGGAACTGCTGCGGTGACGGGGTGAGTTGATCCGCCAGTACGGATCACGGGAACGGGCCATGGGAACGGGCCACCGGTACGAGCCGGTGGCCCGTTCCCGCCGTTCCGCTCACGGATCGGCGCGACCGCGCGGCGCGACCACGGGGCGCGGACACCGCTCAGTCTTTGCCGGTGGCGTCCCGGTCCGTACTCCCTACTCATCCGATCCCGGCGCGACGGCCCTCGGCCCGCTCGCGCGCCGCGACCGCGCGGGGGTCGTCATAGCCGGCGAGGAGCCGCAGCGCGTCCGTCCAGTGCGTACGGGCGGCTTCCGGGTCGTCGACGACCACGGCCTCGGCCAGTCCGTCCAGGGCCATGGCCTCGTCCCAGGTGTCACCGAGCTCATGGTGGACGGCGGCGGCCCGGCGGTGGAACTGGGCCGCCTCCTTGTGCCGGTCGAGCCGGCGGTACGTCTGGGCCGCGCCGTGCCAGGCCATGGCCTCACGGCTCCGGTTCCCGAGGCGACGGTGCAGGGTCGCGGACCGCTGGTAGGAGACGAGCGCCTCCGCCGGCTGATCGTTCGCCTGCTGGGCGTCGCCCAGGGTGAGAAGCCAGTAGCCCTCCAGCCGGTGATCGCGCAGTGCGAGCGCGATGTCCACGGCGTCGCGGGCCGAGCCGAGTCCGTTCTCCTCCTGCCCCTGCTCCAGCTCCAGATGGCTCAGGAGCCGCAGGATGTTGCCCTCGCCCCGCGGATTGTCCAGGGCGCGGTGCGCGGCCAGCGCCTGACGGGCGACGGCGGCGGCCTCCGGGAGACGGCCGGCGCGGTAGTGGGTACTGGCGAGGTTCGAGAGAGTCGTGGCCTCCCAGTGGGCCGAGTCCAGCTGCTGGAAGATGGCCGCGGCTTGCTCGAAGTGCTCCGCGGCGTCGCCGAGTCGCCTTGCGTGGAGATGGACCAGCCCCACCAGGTTGAGCGAATCGGCCTCTCCTGTACGGTCACCCAGCTCGCGCCGGATCCGAAGTGCCTCGCTGTGGTTCTCGTAGCTCTCGGCCAGGCGATTGTTCCGGGTGTGGCTCATGCCCAGTTCGGTGAGGAGCTGAGCCTCTCCGCGACGGTCGCCCAGCCGGCGTGCCGACAGCAGGCCGATACGGCCGGCAGCCGTCCAGTCCGCGACGGGAGCGGAGGGGGAGTAGGCGTTCGCCAGAACGGCGGCCAGTTGCCAGGCGAGCCGGTCGTCTCCCGCGGCCGCGGCGTCCCGCACGGACTGGAGCAGATTGGTGTGCTCACGCTCCGACCAGTCGACGGCGGTGTCGTAGTCGGCGAAGGACAACGGCTCCACGCCCTCCGCGGACAGCGCCAGCTCCAGATGGAGTTCGGCGGGGTTGATCCAGCTCTGCGCCGCGTCCGCCGTATGCAGATACCAGTCCAGTACGCGACGCAGCGCGGCTTCCCGCCGGCCGGGCGGCTCCTCGTGCTGAGCCTGGTCGGTGGCATAGGCACGCAGCAGATCGTGGAACTGGTAGCGGTCCGGTGCGGTCTGCTCCAGCAGATGGGCGCCGACCAGCGAGTCCAGCAGTTGCCGGGTACGGGCCGCGGTCAGTCCGGCGAGGGCCGCGGCCGCGTGGAGGCCGAACTCGGGGCCGGGATGCAGACCGAGCAGCCGGAACAGCCGGGCCGCTCGGTCGGGAAGGGCGCGGTAGGACCAGGCGAAGACGGTACGGACCGCTTCCGCCTCCTCGTCGTCCCCGGTACTGAGCGCGTCCCACAGCGCGCTCTCGTCCCTCAGATCGGCGATCAGGTCGTCGAGCCGTAGATGCGGCTGGCTCGCGGCGCGTTCGGCCGCGATCCGCAGGGCCAGCGGCAGCCGGGCGCAGAGCCCCGCCAGTTCGGTGAGCTTTTCGAGATCGTCCTCCGGCCGGTATCCGGCGGTGACGGCCCGCAGCAGGGCGACCGCTTCGGGCTGCGGCAGCGTCCCGAGCGTCAGCCGACGCGCCCCGTCCCGGACGGCGAGCCCGGAGAGCCGGCTCCGGCTGGTGACGACCACCAGACACCCCGCGCTGCCCGGCAGCAACGGGCGGACCTGGCCGACCGTGGCGGCGTTGTCGAGGACGATCAGCATCCGACGGCCGGCCAGCAGGGAGCGGTACAGCGCGGCGGCGCTGTCGGGGTCCTGCGGGACCGACGACGGTCGTACGCCGAGTGCGCCGAGGAAACGGTGCAGAGCCTCCTGGGCCGTGACCGGCTCCCCCGGGTCGTAGCCCCGCAGATTGACGTAGAGCTGGCCATCGGGAAAGCGGTCCTGGACCTGGTGGGCCCAGCGCAGCGCGAGCGAGGTCTTACCCGCGCCGGCCGTACCGGCGATCACATAGACCGAGATGACAAGCGGTTGGCCCTCGTCGTCGGCCAGCACGGCGTTCAGCTCGTCGAGTTCATGCGTACGGTTGACGAATCCGCGTATGTCGGCGGGGAGCTGGCGGGGTGTGGTGTTCAAGGAACTGTCCTCGTCCTCTGTGCCGCGTCCGAGTCCGTGGAAGTGGATCCCTCCGCTCACGCTTCCGGCCTGTACGACATCGCGCGACGTTCCCGACAGGTCATTGTTCGACCTGCCGAGACGCTTCTCGTCTCCGCTGTGCTCGTTGATCGTCTACTCCGCGTCCATCGTCGGCGGGGGAAGGTGCGCCACCTCGCGGTCGAAGTAGCTCTCCACGTCCTCACCTGCCGCGTAGAGTCCCCTGATGTAGCTCTCCCAGCGCTCGATGAGCTCCGAGTCGGTGTAGCGGAGGGCCCCCTGCGGGACGCCGGACTCGGTATAGAGCACGTGGTAGAGCGTATGTCCGCCGAGGATCACCACTTCGGGCAGGAGGGATTCCCGCTCCGAGGCGGCCGCCAGCTCGGCATTGACCGTACGGACTTTTTCTCCGCATTGCGCACGCTGCCGCAGCGAATGCAGCTCCCATTGCAGATAGGGCGTCAGCGGTTTCTCGACAACCCTCAGTCGGTGAAAGACCGAGCCGCGGCGGCGGTCGTCACCGGCGGCTTCGAGCAGATTGCCGCGCTGTTCCCGCATGAGGCGCAGTGCCTCGTCCCAGTCGCCCCGCGCAAGCGCGTCCCGGCTGGCGTTTCCCTGCTCCTGGAAGTGCTGGCGTCGCTCCAGCTTCCAGGAGTGCCGGTTGCGGAGCGCCGCGTCCCGTTGCCGGAAGTCCCTTTTATAGACGTCACGTACGAGCCTCTCGCCCTGCTCGGGCGGCAGCTTCGGAGCCAGTAGATCAAGCATCGGCGATATCCGCCTTCGCGGCGCTGAGCATGTTCCCGGGGATGATCACCAGCCGTTCATCCGCGGCAAGCGCGACACCTTCCGGCAACCGCGCGACATAATGCGAGGTGAGATCCCGGCCGATCACCGCGATATCGCCGTTGTCGAGCTGCCAGATGTCCGGGCATTCATCCTTACCGTTGGAATTTCCCAATTCCTTCAGCGACTTTCCCAGCCGCCGCTCGAATAACGCGGACGGATCGGGCTCCCAGGCACGTGCCATGCCTTGCCTCCACTCCGGGATGATTGAGCGCGCAACTGAACCACATTGTATATGCATCCGATTACTCAGAGCAATGTTCCGTGAGGGCGGGTTCGCGCCATCGGGACGCGGTGAGGGCCGTGTTCCGTACAGGTACGGACGGAACACGGCCCTCAGTTCACTGCCACCGGTGCCAACCGTTTGCGCTCCGGACATGGTTGACCGCTGCCGGGCTGTCCGCGAAGTGCTCGGCGGGTCTCCGATCGGTGAGGTCGCGGCCCGGTACGGCACCTCGCGCCAGACCCCGCACAGGCTGGCGGCGGCGGTTCGAGCAGGAGGGCATGGCCGGTCTGCTGGATCGCTCCCGCCGGCCGCGGAACAGTCCCACGCGCCTGTCCGCCGAGGTTGAGGCCGAGATCTGCGAGTCGCGCCGCCGGCATCCCCGGTGGGGTGCCCGCCGGAGCTCCCGCGAGCTGTCCGGCCGCGGGCTGGAGTCGGCGCCGTCGCGGGCCACGGTCCACCAGGTGCTGTCCCGCGATGGCCTGGTGACGCGAAGACGTGGGCGAAGGGCGTCACCCGGCGCAGCGGGGCCCGAGCCTCCACCGGAGCGCCGACCGGTTCGTCTGTCCGGCAAGCTCGGCCAGGACAGCGGCTCCCGACTGCCCGCTCATCAGGGCCAGGGACATCCCCTCAACCGCTTCAACCGCTGAGAAACCCGATGACCGCCTCGTTCACGGCGTCGGGCCGCTCCAGGTAGCCGTAGTGACCGCAGCCGGGTATCTCGGTGTACGCGGCTGCCGGGATGGCCGCGGCGAGTTCGCGTGACAGGTGTGGGCGGACGACCAGGTCGTCCTGGAAGGCGAGGACGAGGCAGGGGCGGGTGATCCGTCGGTAGCGCGGAAGGCGGTTCGGGATGACTTCGAGGCCGAGTTGTGCGCGGACCGTCGACGGGTCGGGGCCGGCGAGTTCGAGGATGCCGAGCCAGTCCCGCAGTCTGTCCTCGTCGTTGAGTGTCCGTGGTGAGAGGTTCTGCAGGGCTTGCCGGTACGCGGACACGGCGGGAGGGATCTTGACGCCGCTGTCGGCCAGTTCGATGTCGGCGGCCGACATGGCGGTGATCAGCGCGTCCGCTCGTCCGCAGCTGGCCATCAGGACGGCCCGCGTGACGAGTTCGGGCCGGGCGAGGAGGAGTTCCTGCGCGATGAGACCGCCCAGCGAGTGGCCCACGACCCGGCACGGTCCCGCGCCCAGGTGCTCGATCAGACCGGCGACGTCCGCGGCCATGTCGTCGAGAGTGAATCCGGCGGGGGACGGACCGGTCGGCGGGATGCCGCGGTTGTCGAGCGTGATCACCCGGTGGCCGGCCGCCCTGAGGGCGGGCACCTGGTGGGTCCGCCAGATCCGTCCCGGGGCGCCGGTGCCGGCGACCAGCACGACGGGCTCCCCCGGGCCGCCGTAGTCGTCGTAGCCGAGGTCTGTTCTGTTGACACGCGCGATCGGCATCGTCCTGTCCTTCCACCGCCTCCTGTGAGGCGGCCCCTGGCGGACGGAGCGAACCGCCACGCTGTTCGGAAACCGAAACGCCCTGGCCCGCCGACAGGTTCACCCCCACCGGCGGACCCGGATCACCTCACCGGCCGGACCACACGGGATCCCGCTTCTCCGCGAAGGCCCGTGGGCCTTCCACGGCGTCCCGGCTGTGCATACGCCGTTCCTCCCACGCGTACCTCGTGGCGAACGCCTCCTCCAGCGGCTGGTCGAGCGAGCGCATCACCGCTTCCTTGATGGCCCGTACCGACAGGGGCGCGCTGCGGATCAGGTCGTCCGTCCAGGCGTCGACCCGTCGGTCCAGGTCTCCTTCCTCGGCGACCTCGTTGACCAGTCCGAAGTGCAGCGCTGTCGCCGCGTCGATCGGCCGCCCGGTGAGCAGATGTCCTATGGCCGTCTTCAGGGGCAACTGGCGGGCGAGCCTGAAGGCGCCGCCCGCCCCCGGGACCAGCCCGAGCCGCGCCTCCGGCAGGGCGAACCGCGCGTCGTGCGAGGCGATGACGAGGTCGCAGGCGAGCGCCAGCTCGAAGCCGCCGCCGAGGGCGTAGCCGTTGACCCGTGCCACGACCGGTTTGGAAAGGGTGAACCGCTCGGTGAGCCGGGGCCAGCCTGGCAGGCCCCGGCTTCCGAACGTCGTCCGAGGGGTCCCTTCCGCGTCGAGGCGGCTGCGTTCCTTCAGGTCCTGTCCGACGGAGAAGGCCCGGTCGCCCGCGCCCGTGAGGACCACGACGCGGATGTCGTCGTCGGCCTCCACGTCGTCCCAGACACCGGCGAGTTCCTCGTGCATGCGCAGGTCCATCGCGTTCAGCACCTCGGGACGGTCGAGGGTGACGCGGGCGACGTGGTCCTTCTTCTCGTACCGCACCCGGTCACGGTCGTCGGGGCTCACCCGGTCCCCGGTCACGACGACGACCTCGCCGCGAACCTGCCCACCTTGTGGATCACGTCCTCCCCGTACAACCGCAGTGCCTGCTGGAAGGCGAACTCCGCCATGTACGCGCGAAACGCCTCGACGGGCTCCTCGGCGAGGTTGAGCATGCGCCGGTTGGCGAGCACCGCCTCGCCGTCGAGGCGCTCCAGGCTCCGCTCGACGGCGGCGTCCAGCTCGCGCGGGTCCACGACCTCGTCCACCAGCAGCCGCGCCTGCGGCTCCGTGGCCCAGATCCTGCGCCCCTCCAGGATCACCTGACGGGACAGCCGGGGTCCGGCGTATCTGCTGAAGCGGAAGTTGGCCACGCCGGGGATGATCCCTTCCTTGGCGGCGGGGAGGCTGAGGTAGGCGTCGGACGCGGCGAGGACATGGTCGAACACCAGCAGTAGCTGGGCGCCCCCGCCGATCGCGAAGCCGTCGACAGCGGCGACCCACGGCTTCTCGACGTACGGCGAGTGCCACCGGTCCGGGTCCTCGACGAGCAGGCCCCGGACGAGTTTGTGGATGTAGCCGAGTTCACGGCGCAGCAGGAAGTCGACCAGGGAGATGTCACCGGAGCTCAGGTTCTTGAGGTTGATGCCCGCGCTGAACACCCGCTTGCCGCGGTGGCGGGGATGGCTCATCTCCCCTCCGCGCAGCAGGCCGACCCGGACGGCCGGATCGAGGAGAGCAAGGTCTACGGCCGTCTCCATGTCGTCGACCTGCTGGTTGTCCTCGGCGTTGAGCCGGTCGTGCCGGCACATCGTCAACCGTGCGACGCCGTCGCGGCGTTCGAGCCGTACGGCCTCCATCTCCACGACACCGCTCCGCAGGAACTCCGGCAGCAGCCCCCGCGCTCTGGCCGTCGGCCGGAGCATGGCGTCGAGGAGGTGCGGACCGGCCGAGGCCGACCGCAGAACGGCCCTCAGGAAGATGCCCTGGTCGATCTCGTGGCCTTCCTTGTCGGCCTGCGGCCGGCTCCGCTCCTGCGCGAGCCGACCGGCGTCCGGCACCAGGCCGGGGAAGGCGGTCGCCACGGCCGCGACCAGTTCGTCGATCCGCAGGCCGCGGGTGCGCCCTTCGGTGAGCCGGTCGTACACGGCGTCGCCGTACCCGTCCAGGAACCGGGCGCGCAGGGCGCGGGCCCGGTTCTTCACCGCCTCGGCCAGGTCCCGCTGTTCGGGTGTGCGGCGCGTCGGGTACGGCAGTGACGCCAGCGTCTTGTCCACGCGCTCGGCGGCCTCCGTCAGCGCCGACCACTCCGCACGCGCGGTCTCCTGCTCCAGCGGGGCGGTCGTCATACGGCCGCCCCGCCTTCCGCCCTCACCCGGTGCGGTCGGGGGGTGTCCGCACCGGGGAGTCCGCGGCTGGGCCGCGTCATCACGCGGCCTCCTCGACGGTGCGCCGCAGAGCGCGGTCGCAGGCCGCCAGGTGCGGGCCGAGGGCGTCCTCGAAGCTGACCGTCATCGCGTCGAGGAGCAGCTGACGCCGTAGGGCGAGCTCCTTGCCGGACAGTCCCTCGCAGCGCTGGACGGCTGCGGCCACCGCGGTGTCCGGCGCCTCGGTCACCTCGTCGGCTATTCCCAGCGTCAGCGCCTCGGGCGCCGGGATCGGGTCCCCGAACAGGACGGCACGGCGGGCGCGCGCGGCGCCGGCCAGACGGGCGAGCCGGAACGCGGCCATGCCGGGCCAGGTGGCCTCCCCGTCGAACGGCAGGAGAAGACGACTGCCGCGCGTCGCGATCCGGATGTCGGCGGTGAGGAAGGCGTCGAGGGCCGCTCCGCCGCAGTCGCCGGCCGCGACCGCGACAGTGACCCCGGGCAGCCGTTCGAGCCGCCGCAGCACCCGTTCCCACTTGGTGACAAGGGAGACGTCGAGCCCGTCGGCCCAGCCCGGTGCGGGTGCACCGGTGACCCGCAGGATCGCGGCCCCGCCCCGGTCCTCCACCTCGTCGCACAGGACGGTGAGGTCCTTGACGGTCCTGATCGACAGCGGCCGGGATCCGTCAACGGCCAGTGACCGCACGGTACTTACGTCACTCACTGCGCTCTCTCCTGTCTTCACCACTGGACCAGCGCCGTTTCGAGCGTGGATCCCGGGCCCATGGTCATGAGCACTCCGTAGTCGCCGGGCCGGGTCACCCGCTCGTCGAGGAGCCGTTCGTACGAGAAAAGGAACGACCCGCTCGACACGTTGCCGTAGTCCCGCAGGACGCCGACGGTGTGGCGCAGGTCGTGGCGGGTCAGGCCGAGGTTGACGACCACCGCGTCGATCACCTTCTTGCCGCCGGAGTGCACGAGCCAGTGGCGGATGTCGCTCCTGCGCAGGCCCGTGTCCTGGAGCAGGCGGTCGACCACGATCTCGGCATGGGCACCGACGACGTAGGGGATCTGGGGGTCGAGGTAGAAGCTGAACCGGTCCAGGTCGCGGTCCCAGTCGTAGCGCATCGCGCCGATCGCGTCGGGGATGATGCAGCTGGCGAACTTCAGGAGGGTCGGGCCCTCGGCCGCGCCGGACGCCTCGTCACCGGGTCCTGACCTCAGGGCGATCGCTCCGGCGCCGTCGCCGAAGAGGCTGTTGACGACTGCGGTCCGCATCGAGGAGTCCATCGCGTACGCCGCGGAGCAGGCCTCCGCGCAGAGGACGACGGCGAGTTCGCCCGGGTGGGCCGCGGACCAGCCGGCCACGACGTTCAGCGCGTTGAGCCCCGCGTTGCAGCCCATGCCGACGATGTCGCTGCGGCCGCAGTGCCGGTCGATGCCCAGCTCACGGATCATCAGGGCGCTCAGGCCGGGGGTGAGGAAGCCGGTGGACGACACGCAGCACAGGTGCCGCAGATCGGAGAGTTCGGCGCCGGCCCGCTTCAGACAGGCGCGCAGTGCCTCGGCGCCCATCTCCGTAGCCATGGCCTTGTGCTTGTCGAGCAGGTCGCCCTGCGGCTCGGGGGCGCGGACACCGTCGGAGTCCGGTTCCGGCAGGGTCAGGTGGCGCCGGTCGATGGCGCTGTTGGCGAACACGGACCGGATCTTCGGGTCGGTGATGCGGAAGGCGTCGAGCACCTCCTGCTGGGAGTAGGCGGTGGCCGACGTGGCGGTCCCCACCCCGACGATCCGCGGTCGGTACGGCGTCTTCAGAGCGCCGTCGCCGGTCAGGACGACGGGCGCCGGAATGTCGTCCGCCAAGGCGGTCTCCAGTCCTTCCGGCCGGTCCAGATTGATGGTCATCGGAAAGTCCACCCCCACATACGCGGCTTGGTCCGCGGTCGCTGTGCATTGCTGTTCCCGATCACTTGCTTCGCCTTTCCCGGAGAATTCACGACACCGCGGCCTGCGCCTCGATGAACCGCGCGAGACGCGCGGTGCCCTCTTCGATATCGGCCGTCGTCAGATAGCTGGTGGAGAGACGGAGGGCCTGATGGCCGCCGCCCTGCGGATAGAAGTAGTTCATCGGCGTCCAGATGACGCCGAATTCCTGTGCCGACCGGGTCAGCGCCACATTGTCCGTCCGGAAGGGGACGTGGACCGTGAGGAAGAAACCACCGGTCGGTTCGTTCCATCGCACGCCCAGAGCGGCTCGCCGGGCCGCCGGCAGACGGGCGTCCAGATTGCGCAGCGTGGTCCGCATGGCATTGCCGTAATAGGCCGCCGGTTCGACGTTGATCTCGGAGATCCGGCCTTCGCCTGCCAGCAGGGCGCCCGCCACCGCGGCCTGGCTCAGCGACGAGGTGTTGACCGTCACCATGCTCTTGATCTTGGCGAGCTCGTCGGCCAGGAGACCGGTCCGGCCGAAGGCGTCGACCACCCGCTGGTCGGCGACGGCGAAGCCGACCCGGGCGCCGGGGAAGACCGTCTTGGCGAACGAGCCCAGGTGGACGACGCTTCGTGAACGGTCCATGGACTTGAGCGTCGGCAGCGGCGTACCGGGGCTCACCCTGCGGTAGGGGCTGTCCTCGATGAGGAGGATGCCGTGGCGCTCCGCCGTCTCCAGCAGCGCGGCGCGCGTCGGCGCGTCCATCGTGGTTCCCGACGGGTTGGAGTGATCGGGAATCACGTAGAGGGCCCGGGGGCGCCGTCCCCGGGCGCGCTCCCGCGCGATCGCGCTCTCCAGGTCGACGCAGGAGAACCCGTCCTCCCGCTCCTCCACGGCCGTCACCGGCACGCCCAGCAGCCGTGCCACGCCCGTGATGCCGACATAGCAGGGGCTCGCCACGAGCAGCACGTCGTCGGGGCCGGCGGTGAGGGCCCGCACCGCCAGCAGCATGGCTTCCTGCGCGCCGACCGTGATCACGATCGACTCCGCCGGGACGTCGACGCCCTCGTCCTCGCGCAGGGAGTCGGCGACGATCCCACGGATCTGGCCGGCGGTGGGACCGTACTGGTACATGGCGGTGCGGATGTCCTGCTCCGTGCGTCCTTGCGCGGCCAGATGGTCCAGGTAGCGGCGGAGGTACGTGAAGATCTGCTCGGTGTCGAAGAACCCGTCGTAGGGCCGCCCCGGCGCGAAGGAGACGGCGTCCGGGTAGCGGTGGGTGACCTCGTTGAGGAAGTTCATCGTGTCCAGGACGGGATCGGAGAGGCTGGGGTGGAGGTCCTCCTTGCGCAGGGCACCCACGGCATTTCCCTGGGCGCTCACGGCACCGCCCCGGGTGCCCGTCGGGCGTGCGGGGAGCGGCGGACGGTGTCCGGTACGGAGGCTGTCGGGGCGGCTCTCGGCGATCAAGGCGGTTCCGGTGAACGTCATCGCCTCCTCCAGTTCGCGCACGAGAGCGCCCAGCACGTCGGTGACGCCCGGCTCCCCGTCGACGATCAGCCCGTCCAGCACCAGCCGTCCCACGAGGACCGCGTCGGCCCCCAAGGCCAGGGAGACCAGGATGTCGGCGCCCCGGCGGATGCCGCCGCCGAGCAGGACAGGGCGGTGCGTGCCCGCGACCGCGGCCAGGTCGGGCAGCGCGTCCAGCGAGTCGGTGACGATGCCGTCGGCCCCGGTGTCGAACACGCGGGCGGCGTCGGCGGCAGTGCGTACGCCCGCGACGAGCAGGGGCAGCGCGGACGTGGCGCGCAGCCGCTCCAGGTCGGCCCAGTCCGCGTGGGGAGCATCGGGGCGCGCGAGTCGGCCGCCGCCCTGGGACCTCGAAGAGAGAAGGAGTGCGGCGAACCCGGCACGCTCCGCGTCGGCCACCGACCGCTCGACGTCACCGTGCTCCCGGTGGCCGTACGTGCGGAGCCACCGCGGCCCGTCGGCGGCCGGCACCGGGTTCGCGAGGTCGTTCGGGGTGACCATGTCGACCACGACGGGGAGTCCCGCCGCGTCGGCCGCCCGCAGCACGGCGGGCTCGTCCGCGGGCCGGGCGAGTCCGGTGAGCGGGCCGACGGCGATCGGCGCGGCCCAGGGACGGTCCAGGATCTTCGTGGTGGTGTCGGGCGGCCCGGACCGGGTGGACCGGCCCGGCCTCAGACCGGTTCGGTCGAAGGCCGCCCTGTTCTCCGCGGATGCCCGTTCAACGGCTTCCAGGGATTCCGCCAGAACGTGATCGAATCCTTTCCGGGCCAGTCGCGCATAGTCGTCGAGGCTCCGTCCGGCCATGGAATTCCTCCCGGCGGAATCGGGTATTGGAAGGCTGATTCGGCGTTCAGGATCACACGATCGCAATCCTCACCACAACACTGTCCAACGGTCCGAAACCGCCACTTGGACGGGTGGTTGACTTGGACGGGGAACTGTCCAACGGATGCGAAGGCTTTTCTTTTCACCGTCCATACGGAGGGCAAGCGACCTCCGAAAAAAGCACGAGTGTCGTCGGAAGATCCGCCCTGCCGCGCACCTTCAATTTCCGATATATTTTGGTGAGATGCTGTTCCACCGTACTGACCGTTATGGAGAGCCTGTCGGCGATCTCGCGGTTGGTGCGGCCGGACGCGGCGAGGGCTCCGACCCGGCGTTCCGCCTCGGTGAGTTCGGCGAGCGCCGCGGGCACCGCGTCCGTATGGGCGGCGCCCGTCGGGACCACGCCCTGGGCCGGCGGGGACGGAGCGCCCCACAGTGCTCCCAGCGGGTGCTCGCGCCCGAGCGCGATGGCCTCCCCCTCCGCACGGCGCGCGGCTTCCTCGTCGGCCCGAGCGCGCCTCAGCTCCAGCCCGTCGCCGCAGGTTTCGAGGATCTGTACCGCCTCCTGGAGCAGCCGCGGCCGGTTCCGGGACGGGCCCACCGCCGCGAGATGGCGCAGCGCGATGCCACGGGCGCGGGTGGGCCGCTCGCCGAGCCGGGCGAGGTGTTCCTCGGCCCGCTCCCGGGCCCGCCGGTGATCGCCCATGGCGATGAGGGCGGCGACCGCGTCATTGCGCCAGTCCACGAGTTCCGGTGCGTCGAGCCGCCACTTCGTCATCAGCTCGCCGCACGACTCGAAGTCCCGCAGGGCGGCGCGCGGCCGGCCCAGGGCGAGGTGGAAGCGGCCCAGGGCCTGGAGGTAGGGCAGCGCGAAGGGGGTACCGAACATGACCATGGGAACGGGCAGGTCGAGATAGGTCCGCGCCGTGTCGACATCGCCGCTGTCGGTCGCCGCGCGGATCGCCAGGGCCAGCGGCAGACCGACCGCGATGCCCCATGCCTCCGGACCGACCAGGCTCAGCGCGGTCCCGGCGGCCTCGCCCGCGTCGGCGGCGTCACCCCGGCTCAGCGCCACGGCCGCTCGGATCGTCTCCAGGAGCGCCCGCCGCATGGGGACACGCCGGTTGCGGGGCTCGTCCAACAGCCGCTCCGACCAGAGCAGCGCCTCGTCCAGCCGCTGGGCCCCGATCAGGAAGACCAGCGCCACCAGCGTGTCCGCGAACGGGCTGGCCCTGCCGGTGCCGCGCAGCAGTTCGTCGGGGTCCGGATCCTTCCCGAGCTCGACGAGGTCGGCCGAGAGCCTGAGTAAGGTGCGGGGCGACATCGGGGCGCCGCGCCGCAGACCGCGGCAGCAGAAGGACAGCCACACCCGGACCAGGGTGTGGTCCGAGCGGATGACGGCCCGGGAGTAGCCCGCGCCGTCCCAGGCGTTCTCCGCGCCGGCGCCCTCCCGTGCCTCGATGATCCGCAACAGGTCGTCGGCCTGTGCGAACTCGCCGCGCCACACCTTCTGTTTCACCACGATCAGGGCGTCGGACCCGGTGAGCAGACCGGCGCGCACCATACGGCTGAGCTGCGGGAGGTACCGGGATGCCTTCGCGGGGTCGATGAGCCACTGCGCCTCCGCGAGGGCGGCGATCACCTCCGCTTCCTGGTTGGCGTCCGTGCAGAGGCCGGAGGCGTGCCGCAGATAGTCGACGCCGGCACCGATGTCTCCCGCCGCCAGGGCCTCGCGCGCGGCCTCCCGGAGGATGTCGGGCTGCCAGGCGGCCGGGGCCGAGTCGTGGCCGGCCAGCAGTTGTTCGGCCACCACCGCGGCGGGCGCACCGCTCTCATGGAGCAGCTCGGCGGCTCGGGCCCGCAGGGCGGGGAGGTCCTTGCCGGGAATGTCCGCGAGCACGGTCAGCCGGGCGCACTCGTGGCCGAACCACGAGTCCGAGAGCAGCCCGGCCGCACGCAGGTCGGTGACGCCGCGGCGTACGGAGGTCGCGTCCTCCCCGAGGAGGTCGCCGATCAGGGCGGGTGTCACGGACTTGCCGAGGACGGCGGCGGCGCGCGCGACGGCGAGCAGGGTCGGCTCGCAGCGGTGCAGGCAGCGCAGAAAGGCGTTCCGGAACGACTCGCACGGCACCGGGGCACCCCGCCCCGCGGCCTTCGCCGTCCCCTGCCCGGCGAAGTCCTCGATCAGGGCGTCCAGCAGCAGAGGGTTCCCCCCGCTCGTCCGCGCCCACAGCTCGGCGGTCTCCGGCGCCACCGAACGTGTCGCCGGATGATCCGTCAGATATCCGGCGACCCCCTCGGCCGAGAGCGGACCGAGCCGGATCCGATGGCAGTAGGGCAGGTGGAGCGTCTCCGCGTGGAGCGTGGCGAGTGCCTGTTCGTGGCTGGAACTCTCGGTCAGGACGACCAGGACGGGCAGCGAGTCGATGCGCCGTACGAGATACCTCAGGCACTGGAGCGATGCCTCGTCGGCGAAGTGCACGTCGTCGACGTGGAGGACGAGCGGCTGTTTCTCGGCGAGTTCGGCGACGGCCCGGTAGACGTGCCGCATGAGCGCGCGTGGCACCCGTCCGCTCGCCTCCGCCGCCGTCGCGGCCTCCGCGACGTCCGGTGGCCCGTAGGCCGGGCCCGCCGCACCCATCGCGGTCACCAACTGGTCGATCAGCCCGAGCCTGTCGAGGATCTCGCTCGCGGAACCGGTCGCCGACAGGACGGCGCTCCCCTGCTCCGTCACCTGCTCGATGAATGTCTGGATCAAGGCGGTCTTGCCACACCCCACAGGACCGTTGGTAATGACCAGGGAACCCTTTCCGGCCACACACCCTCTGTAGAGACGACGCAGCAGACCGATTTCCCCGTCCCTTTCACTGAGCTTCACAGGCACCCCCGTACCTTCACCGATCAGTCAGCGCAACCCAGGTTAGCGTCTCATTCACAGCCGACACAGGCAGGGTTTCGGCCACCCAGCCAGGAAATTGGGGGTTATTTTGAGACATTGAACGGCCGAGAATTCATGGAAAATCAAAAAGGAAATGCACACCCCCTCCCGGCAGAGAGCGGAATGATTCACGCCACTTTCCTGACCCCGCACACGACTCGGGGCCGTCGCGAAAGCGCACCTTTCGCGACGGCCCCCTGCCCGAGGCGCGGGCTCAGCCGATCTGCGCGACGTCCTCCCCGACCCTCTCGGCGAACTCCGACCACAGGCCGGCGAACTGCCGGGCGAGGTCGGCCACGATGTCGCTGCAGTGCGGCGGGACGTTGCTGATGATCGCCTCCCACTCCTCCTTGCGCAGCGTGTGCGGAGCGAGCAGACGCAGCAGATTGCGGCCCGTCTCACTGAAGCGCAGTGCCGGGTCGGCCATGAGCCGCTTGACCAGCACGGCGTGGTCCGAAGCCGGCACGACGTCCGGACGGGTCCGCTGTCCCGGCCGGGCGAGCCTCAATGCCCCGAACTCCCCTCCTACGGTCCGTTCCTCGTCCGGTGCGGCCTCCCGCCGGCGCCGCCGGGGCAGCGGGTCCTCGCCGTTGCCCAGCCGGTTGCGCACGTCCCGGGCGGTCTCCGGGGAGATGCCCGCCGCTCGGGCGACCTGCCGCAGCGAGAGGTCCGGGTTCTCGGCGAGCAGCTCACCGGCGCGGATGCGGCCGGTACTGCCGTCGACCGGCCGCATCCTGCCGTCCCTGCCGAGCCGGCGCCCCTCCGGCCCCGGCCCCCGCACGACCCGCTTGCGGATGTCGCCGACGGTCCCGGGGGCGATCCCGGTGACCGAGGCCACTCTCCGGTCCGACCACTGGGGATGCGAGACGATGATGCGCTCGGCGGCGCGCTTGCGGTCTGCGAGCGCCAGCGGCAGGCCGTGAGTGACGTTGAGCCTCACCGACAGGACGAAGGCCGCCGTTTCGTCCCCGTCGAAGAAGCGGGCCGCGATCCTGCTCTCGCCGCGCAGCCGGGCGGCTTTCAACCGGTGGTGGCCGTCGATGACCCGCATCGTGGGACGGTGGACGATGATCGGCGGCAGCGGAGTCGCCACCGCCGCCAGCAGTTCGATGTGTTCTTGTCTTTCGCCGGCCAGCCGGGGTGACCCGGTCGGCCGTAAAGCGTCGATTTCCACTTCCACTATGGATTGTTGATCGATGACTCCCCCGGTCTCCACCCCTGCTCCTCACCGGTCCTCGCCGCCACACGACGAGCGGCCGTTCTCGTTCTCGAAGAGGAATTCGCTTCCGTACCGTCCGCCGCGGGATCGCTGCCGTGCGGTGCGTGCCACACCGACATCTTCCTTACTTAGGCACCTAGCGCCATAAATACCGCCCGCATCGGACAAGGCCGAACGTAACAGTCCCTCAATGCCTTCGAAACCCCTGCCGCCGGGCGAACGGCCGCTCGGCGTAGGGGGGTTGACGGGGTGACGAAAGCGGTGCCCACGACCGCCATGGAGGCGTCGCGGGCACCGCTCGGAGAGGGGATCAGCGGGTTCGGGGACCTCCCCGACCTCCCGGGCCCTCGGGGCCACCGGGACCGAAGACGACCGGCCCGCCGCCGGGCCCGCCCATCCCCGGACCACCGACCATCCCGGGACCGCCAACCACCCGCGGACCGCCGGGACCGCCGGGACCCCCAGGACCGCCGGGGCCGAAGACGACCGGCCCGCCGCCGGGGCCCACTGGTTCCGGGACCCGCTGCTCCGGCAGTCCCTCGACCTCGCTCTCGTCCTCGCCGTCGAGGGCCGGCCGGGCGAACTGCGTGCGGTAGAGCTCGGCGTAGAGCCCGCCGAGCAGGAGCAGTTCGTCATGGGTGCCGCGCTCCACGATCCGCCCCTGGTCAAGGACGATGATCTGGTCGGCGTCCCGGACGGTGGACAGGCGGTGCGCGATGACCAGCGAGGTCCGGCCGGCGAGCGCGGTCTTGAGGGCCCGTTGCAGGGCGGCCTCGGACTCGGAGTCGAGATGCGCGGTCGCCTCGTCGAGCACGACCACCGGCGGGGCCTTGAGCAGCAGCCGGGCCATGGCGACGCGCTGCTTCTCGCCCCCGGAGAGCCGGTAGCCGCGGTCGCCGACCATGGTGTCCAGGCCGTCGGGCAGCGAGGCGACGAGCCGCCAGATCTGTGCGGCCCGGCAGGCCGCGACCAGTTCCTCCTCGGTGGCGTCCGGGCGGGCGTAGAGCAGGTTCTCCCGGATGGTGGTGTGCAGGAGGTGCCCGTCCTGGGTGACCATCCCGACCGTGTCGCCCAGCGACTCCAGCGTCAGGTCGCGCACGTCGCGGCCGTCAATGAGGACGGTCCCCTCCTGCGGGTCGTACAGCCGCGGCACCAGGTGGGTGATGGTGGTCTTGCCGGCCCCGGACGGGCCGACCAGCGCGGTGAGCTTGCCGGCCGGGACGGTGAAGCTGAGGTCGCGCAGCGCCCAGTTGTCGCCGTCGCGCTCGGCCGCCGGCGTGGCGAAGTCCTCCAGAGAGGCCAACGAGACATCGGCGGGCCTCGGGTGGCGGAACGACACCCCGCGGAACTCGACGCCGGGGGCCGTGTCGCGGGTCGCGGCGGGCGGCAGCGCCACCGCGTCGGGCTTCTCGGTGACCATCGGCTTGAGATCGAGGATCTCGAAGAGCCGGTCGAAGCTGACGAGCGCCGTCATCGCGTCGGCCTGGGCGTTCGACAGCTGGCCCACCGGGGCCATCAGCCGGGTGAGCAGCGTGGTGAGGGCCACCAGGGTGCCGATCCGGAAGGCGCCGTGCACGGAGAGCACTCCGCCGACGCCGTAGACCACGGCGGTGGCGACCGAGCCGATGAACATGGTCGACAGGAAGAGCATCTTCATGGAGACCGAGTTGCGGACGCCGATGTCACGGCCGCGGGCGGCGAGCCGCGCGTAGCGGGCGGTCTCCCGGTCCGGGCGGCTGTAGAGCTTGGCGAGGAGCGCGCCGGCGACGTTGAACCGCTCGTGCATGAGCGAGCCCATCTCGGCGTTGACCTGCATGTGCCTGCGGGCCAGGCCCTGAAGGCGGCGGCCGATGAGGCGGCCGGGAAGGATGAAGAACGGGACCAGCACCAGGGAGATCAGGGTGATCGTCCAGGACAGGTAGAACATCGTGGCCAGGACGAAGACGACGGTCAGTCCGGAGGACACCACGGTGGAGAGCATCTGGGTGACCGCCTGCTGGGCGCCGATCACGTCGGTGTTCAGCCGGCTCACCAGGGCACCGGTCTGCGCCCGGGTGAAGAAGGCGAGCGACTGCCGCTGCACATGGTCGAAGACCTTCACGCGCAGGTCGTAGACCAGACCCTCGCTGACCTGGGCGGAGAACCAGGTCTCCCCGAACCCCACCAGCGCGGCCAGGACGGAGACCGCGGCGACCGCGACCGCGAGCCAGACCACGGTCCCGGTGTCCCCGGCCATGATGCCGTCGTCGATCAGGTACTTGAGCAGCAGGGGCGGGGCCACCGCGCAGAGGGCGTTCAGCGTGGTGCAGACCACGAGAAAGCCGATGGAGCGGCGGTGCCCGCGGGTGTACGGGATGATCCTTTTCGTCGTTCCGGGCTTCGCCCGCTGTCTGTCGTTCGAGGAATCCGGCCCGTCGGATCGGACCATGACCGGTCCGGGCCCGCCCATCATGGCCACAGGTACTCCCTGGGTCGCGTCGCCGCGGTCTGGCCTGCCATCAGTGGGCCGCCTCGGTCTTCCTCATCGCGTCGATGAGGCTCTGCGGACGGAGATCCGTCCAGTTCTCCTCCACATAGGCGAGGCATTCCTTGCGCGTGGCCTCCCCGAAAGCGAGCCGCCAGCCATTCGGAATCTCTGCGAATGCAGGCCACAACGAGTGTTGATTCTCCCTGTTCACGAGCACCAGAAAGGTCCCGTTTTCGTCGTCGAACGGGTTCGCCATAATCGCTCCCACGGATCGTATTCCTCGGTGGATGAGAAAACCTTAGCCGCCGCTTATGGGACGAACAAGGCTCACCAATTCGAGGAACAATCCGAGGAGCAATCCGCAGATATAGGTATTGTTTATTCGGGGACGAGTGCAGTCGGGTCACCAGTGTCACGCGCCGGACGCCGACGCGACAGGGGCGTCCAACCGACCGACCCGCGCACTTGGACACCGGACCGGGGTGCGGTGCCCCCTCCGCACGGGGGTGGACGGCGAGGGCACCGCGGTCTGGATATGTCAACTGTCAAGGCATGGCCGCCGCCGGCTAGTTGGTCGCCAGGGCCTCCGTCGGGGGCAGCCGGGCCGCACGGACCGCGGGGTAGAAGCCGGCCAGTCCGCCGATGGCAAGGGTGGCGGCCAGACCGCCGGCCATCGCCCACAGCGGCACCAGGGCGGCCCACCCCTGATAGGCGGCATAGCCGTCGGTCACGCCGATGCCCAGCAGCACGCCGCCCAGGCCACCGAGCCCGGACAGCAGCAGCGCCTCGGCGAGGAACTGGATCCTGATCTGGCCCCGGGTGGCGCCCAGCGAGCGGCGCAGCCCGATCTCCGAGCGCCGCTCCAGCACCGAGATGACCATGGTGTTGGCCACCCCGACGCCACCGACCAGCAGCGCGACCCCGCCCAGGCCCAGCAGCAGCCCGCTCAGCGTCTTGTCCGTGGCGTTCTTGGCGGCCAGCGCGTCGGAGGGACGGGAGACATTGACCTCGTTGGGGTCCTCCGGGGACACCGTGGCACCCAGGACGCCGTGCACCTTCTCGACGTCCGCGTCCTTCGCCCGGGTGTAGATCGTCGTCGGATAGCCGTCGAAGGACAGCTCCTTCTCCGCCACCGGCCAGCCCACGAAGGCCTGTGTGTCAAGGACCGGCAGCAGCTCGTTGTGCGCCAGCAGACCCACCACGGTGAACCAGTGGTTGCCGAGCCATACCTGCACGTCGGGGCCGGCCCGGTGGATCCCGAGACTGCGCGCCGTCTCCGAGCCCAGCACCACGGCCGGATAGCGGCTGTTGGCGCCGTTGAGCCAGCGGCCGTCCACGATCTGCCCGCCGATGGACCGGAGCAGGTCGGTCCGCGCCGCGCTGACCGAGAGGCCGCCGGACTCCACCGACGGAATGCGGTCGTTGCGGTAGAGCTTGGCGTCCGTGGTCCCCGTGGCGGAGGCCGAGATCACCTCGGGACGGCTCCCGACCATCGCGACGGCGTCCTCGGACAGATGGGCGTTCGCGCCGGTCATGGTGGTGCCCGGGGAGACCGTGAGCAGATTGGTGCCGAGCGCGGCCAGCTGCTTGTTCAGGTCGTTCGTCGACGAGGTGGAGATGCCCACCACGCCGATCATCGCGGCGATGCCGATCGCGATGCCCAGGGCGGAGAGGAAGACCCGCATGGGCCGTGAGCGCAGGCCCCAGCCGCCCACCCGGGCCACGTCGGACAGGCTCAGCCGGGCCGCCCGGGGCCGCGGCGGCGGGGGCAGCTCGGCCCAGGGCCGCTCCCGGCCGGCCGACGGCGACCGCGTCGTACTCATCGCTCCACCCCCGTGTACGCCAGGGCCCGGGGCCCAGGCGCCCCCGAATCGTGCTCGATACGGCCGTCCCGGACCCTGACCTCGCGCGGCAGGGACGCCGAGATGTCCCGGTCGTGAGTGATGACGACCACCGTCGTCCCGGCCTCGTGCAGTTCGTGGAGCAGCTCCATCACCACCGTCCCCGAGCGGGAGTCCAGTGCGCCGGTCGGCTCGTCGGCCAGCAGCAGCGGCGGATCGCCGACCGCCGCGCGGGCGATCGCCACCCGCTGCTTCTCGCCGCCGGACAGCTGCTGCGGCTCGTGCAGGAGCCGGTGCCCCAGGCCCACCCTGCGCAGCGCCGCCTCGGCGAGCCGACGCCGCTCACGGCGCGGCCGTCCGCCGTACAGCAGGCCATCCGCGACGCTGTCGAGGGCGGGGACTCCGGCGGCGAGGTGAAACTGCTGGAAGACGAAGCCGATGGTGCCGGCCCGCAGCGCCGACAGCTCGCGGTCGTTGAGGGAGTCCACGGCGTGGCCGGCGATCGCCACCGTCCCCGACGAGGGGCGGTCCAGCGTGCCCATGATGTTGAGCATGGTGGACTTGCCCGAGCCCGACGGGCCGACGACCGCGAGCATCTCGCCGCGGTGGACCACCAGGTCCGTCTCGACCAGGGCGGCCACGTCGCCGTACAACTTGCTGACCCCGGCCAGCTCGATCACCGGGTGGGCTGCGACGGTCACTTCGGGACCCCCACGACCGTGCCCGCGGTGATGCCGGCGCCGGAGATCTCCACCATGCCGTTGCCGAACGTCCCGAGCTTCACATCGCGGTACTCCGTCTTCGCCCCGGTCACCACCTCGACCGCGTAGCCGCCGCCGGGCAGTGCGAACAGGGCGCTGATCGGCACGGCCAGCACGTTCGCGCGTGTCTCGGACGCGAACTCGACGCTGACGGAGGCGGCCTGGTAGGCGCCGATCTTCGCGGCGTCCTTGACCTTCAGCTCCACCGGGACGGTGGCGTTCGAGGAGCCTGAGCCCGAGGAACCCCCCGAACCTCCGGCGGGTGAGGAGCCCGCGGAGTCGTTCGACGACGTCGGTGTGCCGATGTCCGTCACCAGGGCGGTCACCGTGGTGTTGTCCGGGAGCGTGACCGTCGTGGCCCCGCCCTTCTTGGCCAGGTCCGCGTACTGCACGGGCAGGTCGACGGAGATCACCCGGTCGGTGCCTGTCCAAGTGAGCACGTCCCCGGCGAGGGTGTCGCCGACGGCGAGCTCCGCCTTGGCGACCCGTCGCGCGCCGGAGGCCACCAGCGCGTCGCCGACCCGCACCTCCCCGGTCTGCGAACGGCCGAGCTTGTCCTGCCACTTCTCCACGACGGCGGCCGTGGCGTAGTCGTAGGTGTCGTCCACCGTGAAGCCCCGGTAGCCGAGCGCCCGGAGGTTCTTCTCCAGCATCTCGACGTCGCTTCCGCTGTTGCCCGGCTTCAGTGTCCGGTACAGCGGCACCGAGCCGTACAGCAGCGGCACCGACCGCTGGTTGACCTTGTAGACCGGCTCTCCGCGGGTGATGGTGTCGCCGTCCGAGGGGATCCAGGTGACGATCCCGGAGCCGGCCCCGCCACCGCCCTGCGCCGACCCGCCGGACTGCGCCGAGCCGGACGACCCGGGGGCCTGGACCGCCGCGGTGTCGCCGTACCCGAGCTGCCCGTCCACGGTCTGGGAGCTGGTCAGCGTCGTCCGCTTCACCTGCTTCGTGGCGGGCGGTCCGGAGGGCGCCGTCGCCTCGGTCTTGTCGTCCCCGCCGCCGAACACGCCCGAGGCGGCGCCGGCCGCGACCACGGCGACCACCACGGCGCACGCGACGATCAGTGCGATGCGCATCCCGCGGCGCCGCGGGCGACCGCCCTCGGGCGGCGGCGGCGGCTCCACGGCACCGCCGTTCCCGTCGAAGGAGGCGAGGGCCGCGGCCCTCGGCTCCAGTTCCCCGCCCGGGACGTCCGCCGCACTCCCGGGGGCGGCCGTCTCCACGGTCCCCTCCTCGCGACCGGTCACTGCCCCCCTCCTGTGACCATCAGGCTGCCGCCGGGCCGGACGCTGTAGCAAGCGGCCGTGGCCTTGGCGAAGTTGGGGTCGTCCTGCCCGGAGATACCGGCCGCGTCGGCGTCGATGATGATCGTGCTGCCGTCGACCTTGGGGTCTTGGAAGTTGGGCATACCGTTCTCGCGGATGCACTTCGCCCACGCCGCGACCTTCGTCGCGTCGAAGGACCGGCTGTTGGCGGCGGCCCCGGTGTCGCCCTGCACCAGCTGGGACTGGCAGGCCGACTGGGCCGACTTGAAGGTCGGCGAGTTCTGGTCGATGTCCGCGGGGACCGTCAACTGCACCCGGCCCTCGCTGTCCTCCTTCGGGTCGGGGTAATTCGAGACGCCGTTGTCGCGCATGCACTGCGAATAGGCGACGGCCGAATTGGAGGAGTCGCTCGACGAATTCGACGAGCCCTGGCTGTCGTCGGACCCGTCAGTAGATTTCGAGTCCGACGAACAGCCGACGAGCATTGTTCCGGCCGTCAGCACGGAAAGGACCGCCAGGACCGGCCCGGCCATACGCTTCTGAAATGTGTTCGGCATAGCACCAGTTCTACGGGGCACCCGGTCACACCGAGGTTGCAACGGGCGCCCCACGCGACCGTTCAGTCAGCCCGGTCCCCGGCGGCACTCTCCCGCGCGTCGGGCGCCACCAGCGTGATGGCGCCGGCGGGGCAGCGGGCCGCGGCCGCGCGCAGCGCCGGCAGCGCCTCCGGTGCCGCCTCGCGGACGCGCGACAGCGCCAGGCCGTCCTCCTCGGACTGGTCGAAGTACCTGGGCTCGAACAGGGCGCACACCCCCGAGCCCGCGCAGCTGTCGCGGTCGACCCGGATCCCGACGCGCGCCGCGCCCCCGTCCGCGCCGGTCACCGGCGTCACCAGGCGACCGGAAGCGTCTCGACACCGAACTGCGGAGCCAGCAGCCGGAAGCGCAGTTCCTCCACCCCGGCGCCGAGGCGCAGGCCGGGGAACCGCTCCAGCAGCCCGGCGAAGGCGATCCGCATCTGCACGCGTGCCAGCCCGGCGCCCAGGCAGAAGTGGTTGCCGTGGCCCAGGGCCAGGTGGTTGGCGGACTCCTCCCGCGCGATGTCCAGGCCGTCCGCGACGCCGTCGCCGTGCGGGCAGCGGTTCGCGGCGAGCACCGAACACGACACCACCTCACCGGCCTTGATCACCTCGCCGGCGATCGCCACGTCCACCAGCGCCGTGCGCGGCGAGACGACCGCCACCACCGAGACGTAGCGCAGCAGTTCCTCCACGGCCCGGTCCATCAGCTCGGGCCGTTCCCGCAGCAGGGCCAGCTGCTCGGGATGGAGCAGCAGGGCCAGGATGCCCAGCGCGATGGCCTCCGCGGTGTTCTCGATCGAGCCGTTGGCGATGCCCTCGCAGAGTCCGGCCAGCTCCTCGTCCGTCACCCCGTCCCCGTGCTCCCGGATCAGCGTCCCGACCAGACCCTCGCCCGGATGACGGCGCTGCTCCGCGACCAGTTGCTCGAAGTGCCTGAAGTACGCCGTCGCCGCCGGTTTCCGGCGGGCGCTGTGCCCGGCGGCCCGGTAGTCGCTCAGCCGGGACAGCTCGGGCAGGTCGTCCCGGGGCAGGCCGAGGATCTCGGCGAGGACCAGGCCGGACACGGGCCGGGCGAAGTGCCGCATCAGGTCGGCCGGTTGGCCCGCCCGCTCCAGCACGTCCAGGTGGTCCGCGACGATCCGCTCCATCATCGGCTCCAGCCGGCGCATCTGCCGCACCGTGAACATGGGCGCCACCAGCCGCCGCAGCCGGCTGTGCTCCGGCGCGTCGATGTGCAGCAGGCTGCCCTCGTGCTGATCGAGTTTGCGGCCGCCGGGCTCCGGGGGCGGCACGTTGGAGAACCGCTCGGAATCACCGAGGATCTGCCGCACCACCTCACGGCCGGTCGCGATCCAGCCGGGCATTCCCCCGGGCGCCTTGGAGAGCGGCGCCCGCGCACTGATCTCCAGGAGTTCCGGCACCGGGTCCAGCAGGCTCCGGCGCTTGTCGACCTGTAGCTCGAACGACTGCGTCATGCGGTTTCTACCTTTCTGACGTGTCCGACGTGTCCGACGTGTCCGACGCGGACTGCTGCTCTACGAGCCGTTCCGCGACCGCGCGCCCGATGACCGCGGCGCTCTCGGCCCACAGCAGCCCGATGTGGTCGGCGGGGATCTCTATCCCGTCGACGCGGCCGGCGATGTGCCGCGCCCAGGTCGTGCGCTTCTCGTCGAGGGACATCTGGGCCAGACCGCCCTCGGTGGCCAGGAACAGGAGCGCGTCACCGCCGAAGCGCCGGGGCGTGTGCCGCCGTTCCAGCCCGATCATGTGCTGCTTCGTCCTCTCCATGTCGCGCGTGAACGCGTCGGCCAGCGGCGCCCCCACCTCCGGACCGCTGAGCACCACACGCCCTTCCCGGTCCACTCCGTCGCCGTCCTCCTCGTGGGTGCTCTCCGCCTCCCGGTGTCCGCCGGGGAATCCGTCCAGCAGCGCCAGCAGCGAGACCTGTTGGCCCTGTTCCTCCAGCGCGGTGGCGACGGCCTGGGCGAGCACCGCGCCGAAGGACCAGCCGAGCAGCTGGTACGGCCCCTCGGGCTGCACCGCGCGGATGCGCTCGACGTGACCGGCCACCATCGCGTCCATGCTGTCCGGCATCGCCCCGCGGCCGGCGAAGGCCGGCGTCTGGAGGCCGTAGACCGGGAGGTCCTCCGGAAGATGCTGCAGGATGCCGGAGTAGCACCAGGCCAGGCCCGTGCTGTGGTGCAGGCAGAACAGCGGTGTGCGGGAGTCCCCGGGCCGCAGCGCCAGCAGCGCGTCGAGGTCGTCGCGTCGGCGGCCGGCGCGTCGTGGCGCCGGCAGGTCGGCGCCGACGTCCTCCGCGGCGCGCGGCTCCACCAGTCCGTCGGCGGTCCACGCCGCACGCCGGCCGGTGCGCAGCATCAGGTCGCCACCGGGCCCGAAGGGGTCGGGCACGAAACTGCCCGCGGTACGGGCCGGCGCGCCGGCGTAGACGCGGGCCAGGGACGGGCCCGCCACATACAGGTCGCCGGCCACCCCGGCCGGGACCGGACGGAGCCAGGCGTCGAGGACGTAGGCGCGTGCGGTGCGGGGCAGCGGGACGGCGGCCGGCGCGGGCTCGCGGTCCGGCCGCTCCGTCGCGGATACGACGGCGGTGTCACCCATGTCGACGGTGCCGCCTCCGCGCAGCGCGGCCAGCACCCCGACGAGCAGTTCGGCGACGGGTGCGCCCGCGTCCAGACGGACCGCGCGGGAGGCCGATCCCGTTGCCGGGGTCGCCGCCTGACGGTCGATCACCCGGCCGAGCAGGGACCGGTGATCCAGCATTTCGCCCACCAGAGTGCCGTCCGGTGCCTCCACGGGGAGTACCACCGCCGGCTGGGACGGCGACGGCGCCCGGACCGCGGCGGTGCGGCGCAGCCGGCTGTTCCCGGCCCGGATCGCGTCCTCCACCCGCAGTACCGGTACCGTCCCCGCCCCCGGCACGGCGGCGTCGCCGGACCGGACGAGCGCGACCGGGCGGTCGCAGCCCAGCTCGGCGGCCGCCGCCAGCGGGCCCGCGGGGTCGTCCGGGTCCGCGATCAGGCATGCGGCACCGGACCTGAGCACCCCGAGCACGGCCACCGCCCAGCCGGTGCCGCGCCGGGCCGCCACCACGACGACGCCTCCCGCACCGGCCCCGAGCCGGTCCAGCCGCGCGGCGAGCCGGCCCGCCGCCCGGTCCAGCGAGCGCCGGGTGAGGTGACCGTCCCGGTCGCGGACGGCCACGGCACGCGGATCGCGGGCCGCGGACTCGGCGAACGCCGGGAGCACGGTGCCGTCCGGGACCCGGGCCGCGCCGAGGTTCCACTCCTCGGTCAGCCGCCGGAACTCCGCCGCGCCGAGCAGGATGTCGATGCGGCTCAGGGTCAGTTCGGGGTCTGCCGCCACCTGTTGGAGGACGTGGACGAGCCGCTTCGCGAGGCGGGCCGCGGTGGCCCGGTCGAACAGTTCCTCGGCGTAGTCCAGGGTGCCGTCGAGGCCACCCGGTCCGCCGTCGTCCCGGTAGCGGTCGGTCAGCCGGACCGACAGATCGAACCAGGACGCCGGCACGCCGAGGTCGACCGTCGAGGCGTTCAGTCCAGGGAACGCCGGGACGTCCCACTTCTCCGCGGTGTCCTCCCGTACGTCCAGGACGGTCTGGAAGAGCGGATGCGGGTCGCCGGGCGCCTCGTCCGCGACGCCCAGGATCTCGGCGATGCGCGCGAACGGCACGTCCCCGCGTACGTCGGCCTCCCCTGCGGTCTCCCACACGCGGCCGAGCAGTTCCCGGAACGTCGGGTCGCCCGAGACGTCGGTGCGCAGCGGCAGCAACCCGGCGAACGGGCCCATGGCTGCTTCGAGTTCACCGCCGGCCGCCGGCCGCTGCGTCACGGCGCCGACCGTCAGATCGGTGCCCGCGCCCATCCGGGCGAGGAGCATCGCAAGACCCGCGTGGACGACGGCCGCCGAGGTCGCGCCGAGCGGTCGGGCCACGTCCATCAGGCGGGCGTGCGTCGCGGCCGGGACGCGCAGCGGCACCGAGCGGGCCCGATGGTTCGGCCGGGCGGGCCGCGGCCGGTCCGTGGGGAGGACGGTGGCGGTCGGGGCGTCCGCCAGCATCTCCTTCCAGTACGCGATCTGGTCGCCGACCCCGCTCCCCTCGGCGTCCGCCGCCGTCGCCTCTGCTTCCGCGTCTGCGAGCCGGCGGTTCTGCCACACCGCGTAGTCGGCGAACTGCAGGGGCAGGGGCGCGCGTTCGGTGGCACGGCCCTCGCGGCGCGCGCCGTACGCCACGGAGACGTCGCGTACGAGAGCGTCCCGAGACGCGTCGTCGGCGCCGATCCGGTGGAGGACGAGGAGGAGGACATGGTCCGTGTCGGAGAGCGCGAACAGGGTGGACACCCAAGGCGTTTCGCGTCCGAGGTCGAAGCGGTGGTCGGCGCGGGCGGCGAGGACGGCGGGAAGCTCCTCCTCGGTCGCCTCGACGAGCGGCAGGGCGGGAACCGCGGCGGGGTCGTCGGCGTCCAGGATCCGCTGGACCAGTCCGCCGTCCGGGGACTCGGCGAAAACCGTACGCAGGATGTCGTGCCGTGCCGCCACGTCCGCCAGCGCTGCCCGCAGGGCATCGTGGACGAGTTCGCCGCGCAGGCGCAGGGCCACGGACGACTGAAGGGCCCGCGTCCCGGGGTTGGCCGCGGCGCGCCGCCAGCCGAGCCGCTGCCCGGACGTCGCCGGCGCCTCACCGCCCTCGTGCTCGACCGCGACCACCGGGGGCCGCTCCTTCAGGGCCAGGATGCGCGCCGCGCCGATCGGCGTCGGCTTGCTGAAGAACTGTTTCATGTCCAGCTCGACACCGGCCTCCGACCGGATCCGGCCCGCGAGGTGCATCGCCAGCGCGGAGTTGCCGCCCAGGTCGAAGAAGTTGCCGTCGGCGGCCACCCGGTCGATGCCCAGTACCTCGGCGAACAGGGCGCAGAGCAGTTCCTCCGTCTCCGTCCGGGGGCGGAGGCCCAAGGCGCCCTCGTCCAGCTCCGGGACGGGGAGAGCCGCATGATCGACCTTGCCGTTGACGGTGAGGGGCAGAGCGTCGAGGACCACGACGGCGGAGGGGACCATGTAGTCCGGGAGGCGGGTCGCGGCGTACTCGCGCACGCTCCCGGTCTCCACACCCTGCCCGCCCTCCGGGTCGGCCGGCAGGACGTAGGCGACGAGGCGCGGGTTGCCCGGCCGGTCCTCGCGGACCGTCGCGATGGCCGTCCTGACGTCCGGGTGGGCGGCGAGGACGGCTTCGACCTCGCCGAGTTCCACGCGGAACCCGCGGATCTTCACCTGCGTGTCCGCACGCCCGACGAAGGCCAGATTGCCGTCACCGTCGGGCAGCCACCGGACCAGGTCACCCGTGCGGTACATCCGCTCGCCGGCGCCGAACGGGCAGGCCAAGAACCGCTCCGCGGTCAGCTCGGGCCGGTTGACATAGCCCCGGGCCAGACCTGAACCGGCGATGTAGAGCTCCCCGGTGACACCCGCGGGCACGGGCCGCAGATACGCGTCCAGCACATAGGTACGGACGTTGGGCAACGGCCGACCGACGGCCGGGGGCGCGTCCTCACCGGTGATGCCTTCCTCCAACAGCACGGCGGTGGTGATGACGGTGGCCTCGGTGGGCCCGTACGTGTTCCACACCCGGGCGCCCTCACGCCACCTGGCCGCGAGACCGGCCTCCAGCCGCTCCGCACCCAGCACCCAATTCCCCACCCCCGCAACCGACTTCGGCTCCAGGGCGCGCAGCAGGGAGGGCACCACGCTCGCCACCTCGACCCCGGCCGCCTCGACCATGCGCGCCAGCGCCGCACCGTCGAGCCGCTCGTCGGGCGAGGCGATCGCCAACGTGCCCCCGGCGGCGAGGGTGACGGCCACGTCCAGCACCGCGGCGTCGAAGCTGAACGACGCGAACTGGAGCGCCGTGACACCGGGTTCCGCTCCCAGGACGGGACGCATGACCGACGCCAAGTGCGCCACGGAGGCGTGCGCGACCGCGACACCCTTCGGACGGCCGGTGGACCCCGATGTGTAGATGACGTACGCCAGTTGGTCGGAGGTGACGTCCGGCAGCTCACCCGATTCGGTCGCCAGCTCGCCCACCAGGGCCGTCTCCACGTCCGCCGACAACCGGTCCACGGTCTCCTCCGCGACCAGCACCAACTCCGCGCCGCTGTCGGCCACCATGAACAGCAACCGGTCCGAGGGATACTCCGGATCCAGCGGGACATACGCGCCACCGGCCTTCCACACCGCCAGCATGGCCACGACCATCTCGGCCCCACGCGGCAGACACAGACCCACCCGCGACTCCCGGCCCACACCCCGGGCGATCAGCCCACGGGCCAGCGCGTCCGACCTCGCGTCCAACTCGGCGTAGGACAAGCCCTGTTGCCGGAACCACAACGCCGCCGCCCCCGGCGTCCGCACGGCCCACCCACGGAACCGCTCCACCACCATCGACGCGTCCACATCCCGCGCCGTGCCGTTCCACTCCTCGACGACCGCGGACCGCTCCGCCTCGTCCAACAACTCAAGGGCGCCCAGACGAACTTGGGGGTCGGCTGCGGCCTGCTCCAGCACCCGCGCCAGGCGTTCGGCCAGACGGCGTACGGTCCGCTCGTCGAACAGATCCGCGGAGTAGAGGATCCCGCCGCCGAGACCGGCCGGGGCTCCGCTGTCGGAGCGGCGCTCGTTCAGAGACAGGGAGAGATCGAAGCGGGCCGCGGGAGCCTGTGCCGGCGGGACCGCCTCGACGGTCAGGCCTTCGAGGTCCCAGCGCGCCTCGGGCAGATTCTGCAGCGCCAGCATCACCTGGAACAACGGGTTGCGGGCCGCGGAGCGCGCGGGGTTCAGCTCGTCGACCAGCCGCTCGAACGGCACGTCCTGGTGCGCGTACGCCGACAGGTCCGACTCGCGCACCCGCCGCAGTATCTCGGCGAACGACGGATCCCCCGCCAAGTCCGTTCGCAGGACCAGGGTGTTGACGAAAAACCCCGCCAGCTCCTCCAGTTGAGCATCCGCGCGGCCGGCCACCGGTGTGCCGATGCAGACGTCCTCCCCGGCGCCCATCCGCGCCAGCAGCGCCACCAGCGCGGCATGCACCACCATGAACATGGTCGCCCCGCTCCGGGCAGCCAACTCCACCAACCGGGCATGCGTCGCCGCGTCCACCCCGACCGGCACCGAACCACTGCGGAACGAGGGCGTCGCCGGGCGCGGGCGGTCGAAGGGCAGTGCCGTCTCCTGCGGCGCCCCGGCCAGCGCCTGCCTCCAGTGCGCGATCTGACCGGACCCCGCGCTGTCCGGGTCGTCCAGCTCGCCCAGCACCTCCCGCTGCCACAGCGCGTAGTCCGCGTACTGGACCGGGAGGGGTTCCCACTCCGGCGGGCGGCCGCCGTGCCGGGACCGGTACGCCGTCCTGAGGTCCCTCGCCAGGACGCCCATCGACCAGCCGTCGGACGCGATGTGATGGGACACCAGCAGCAGCACCCACTCGTCCTCCGCGACCCTCAACAAACTGGTCCGCCACGGCAGTTCGGCCCCGAGGTCGAATCCGCGCCCGGTCTCCTCCGCCATCGCCTCCCGCCAGCGCGCGCCGGCCTCGATCACCCGAAGCCGGGGCCGGCCCCCGGCCCCCTCGCGGATCTCCTGGTACGGCACTCCCTCCACGTCGGGGAAGACCGTACGGAGGCTCTCGTGCCGGTCCGCCACGTCGCCGAGCGCCGCCTCCAGCGCCGCCATGTCCGGCCGGCCCAACAGCCGCAGGGCGAACGGCTGGTTGTAGGCGGCGGCACCCCCACCGTCGCCGTCGGCGCCTTCGATCCGGTTGAGGAACCACATCCGCTGCTGCGCGAACGACAGCGGCACCCGCTCCGGACGTTCCCGGCGACGCAGCGGCGCGCCGGCGGTCGCCCCGGCCGCGTCGACCAGGCGCGCCACCCCGGCCACCGTCGGATCCGCGAACACCTCGCGGACCCCCACCGACACATCCAGCTCCGCTCGCATCCGCGCGATCAACCGCATCACCAGCAGCGAGTCGCCGCCCAGCGCGAAGAAACTCTCCTCCGCCCCGATCTCCTCCACCCCGAGCAACTCCGCGAACAGGGCGCACAACGCCTCCTCCGCGGGCGTCTCCGGGCCCCGGGAACCGCCCGCTCCGAGGTCGGGGGCGGGCAGGGCGGAGCGGTCGATCTTGCCGTTGACGGTGAGCGGGAACGTGTCGAGTACGACGACCGCCGACGGGACCATGTACTCGGGCAGGCGGGTGGCGGCGAAGACTCGGACCTTCTCGGCGTCCGCGTCTCCGACGACGTATCCGATCAGCCGTCCGTCGCGTGCCAGCACCGCAGCCCGCCGCACCTGTGCGTGGGCGGCCAACACCGTCTCGACCTCGCCGAGTTCGACCCGGAACCCGCGAATCTTCACCTGCGCGTCCGCGCGCCCCACGAACTCCAACAGCCCGTCCGACGTCCAGCGGGCCAGGTCACCGGTGCGGTACATCCGCCCCGTGCCATCACCGAAGGGACAGGCCACGAACCGCTCAGCCGTCAGGTCGGATCGACCGATGTAGCCACGGGCCAGACCTTCCCCCGCGATGTACAGCTCGCCCGCCACACCCACCGGAACAGGCCGCAGGAACGCATCCAGCACGTAGGTCCGGACATTCGGCAGCGGGCGGCCAATCGCCGGTGGCGCGTCGTCCCCGGTGATGCCTTCCTCCAGCAGGACGGCGGTGGTGATGACGGTGGCCTCGGTGGGCCCGTACGTGTTCCACACCCGGGCGCCCTCACGCCACCTGGCCGCGAGACCGGCCTCCAGCCGCTCCGCACCCAGCACCCAATTCCCCACCCCCGCGACCGACCTCGGCTCCAGAGCCCCCAGCAACGACGGCACCACACTCGCCACACCCACACCGGCCGCCCCGACCATCGCAGCGAGAGCAGACGGGTCCTGCCGCTCCTCGGACGAGGCGATCGCCAGCGTGCCTCCGGCAGCAAGGGTCACCGCAACATCCAGCACCGCCGCATCGAAACTGAACGACGCGAACTGGAGAGCCGTCACACCGGGCTTAACACCAAGGACGGGACCCATCGCCGAGGCGAGGTTCGCCACGGAGGCGTGCGCCACCGCCACGCCCTTCGGACGGCCGGTGGACCCTGATGTGTAGATGACGTACGCCAGTTGGCCGCCGACGACCTCCGGTAGCACCCCCGAGTCGGTCCCCAACTCGCCCAGCAGCACCGCCTCCACATCCGCCGACAACCAGTCCACGGTCTCCTCCGCGACCACCACCAACTCCGCACCGCTGTCGGCCACCATGAACAGCAACCGGTCGGACGGATACTCGGGATCGAGCGGAACGTACGCCCCGCCCGCCTTCCACACCGCCAACATCGCGGTCACCATTTCCGCCCCACGCGGCAGGCACAGGCCCACTCGCGACTCCCGGCCCACACCCCGGGCGATCAGCCCACAGGCCAGCGCATCCGACCGCGCGTCCAACTCGGCGTAGGACAGGGCATGTTGCCGAGACCACAGCGCCGCCGCCCCCGGCGTCCGCACCGCCCACCCACGGAACCGCTCCACCACCATCGACGCGTCCACATCCCGCGCCGTGCCGTTCCACTCCTCGACGACCGCGGACCGCTCCGCCTCGTCCAGCAACTCGATCTCACTCAGCCGCAGTCGCGGATCGGCCGCTATCTGCTCCAACACCCTTACCAGCGAGGCCAGCACGCTTTCGGCACGGGCCCCGTCGAAGAGGTCGGGGCGGTAGTCGAGGTGCAGTTCCATCCGCTCGCCCGGGATGACGATCAGCCCCAGCGGATAGTGGCTGGCGTCTTGTGGGGCGCCGCCCGGCCCGATGACGAGTGTGTCCGGGTCGTACGGTGCCGGAGCGGCGGAGTGCGGGTAGTTCTCGTAGACGACGAGCGTATCGAACTCCGCTCCCGGCCCGGCAAGTTGCTTGATCTCGGTCAGACCGAGGTACTGGTGACCCATCAGGCTTACCTGTCGGGCCTGGAGCTCGGACAGAAGGTCGGCCACCGACAGATCCCCGGCCAACTCGGCACGCACCGGCAGGGTGTTGATGAACAACCCGATCAACGACTCCGCACCCGGCAGATCAGCGGGCCGCCCCGCAACCGTCGTCCCGAACACCACATCCCGGCGCCCCGACAGACGAGCCAGCACCAGAGCCCACGCACCCTGCACCACCGTCGCCATCGTCACGCCGCCTCGGCGGGCCACGTCGTTCAGCGCCCGCGTCAGCTCCGCATCGCACTCGCCGAGGACCGTCTCGGGCCGTAGCGGCAGCCGGGCCGGGTTCGCGGGCACGACCAGGGTCGGTTCCTCCGCCCCCGCCAACTCCTCCCGCCACGCGGCGCGCGCCGCGTCCCGGTCCTGACGGCCGAGCCAGGCCAGGTAGTCGCGGTACGACCTGATCGGAGGCAGCGCCCTCGCATCCCCGCCCGCCCGGTACACCACCTCAAGCTCGTTCACCAGGATGGGCAGCGACCAGCCGTCGAGCACGATGTGATGGGTGGTCAGCACCAGTTGGTGGCGCCGTTCGCCCAGGCGGAGCAGCAGCAACCGCAGCAACGGACCCCGCGCGACATCGAAGCCGTCCGCGAGTTCGGCCCCGGACAACCGGGCCGCCTCGGCCTCCGCGTCGGCCTCGGGCAGGCCGCTCAGATCGACCTCACGCCACGGCAACTCCACCTCGCGCGCGATGATCTGCACCGCCTCACCCGACTTGCGCCGGCGAAAGCTGGCCCGCAGGGTCCCGTGGCGGGCGATCAGGCCCTCCCAGGAGCGGCGGAGACGGTCGACGTCGAGCGGTCCGTCGAGGGCCAGGGCCCGTTGGCCCGCGTACACGTCGGAGGCCTCGTCCCCGAGGGACGCGTGGAACAGCAGCCCCTCCTGAAGCGGCGACAGCGGCCATATGTCTTCGATGGCGGTACGGGTCCGAGTCATCGCGTACGTCTCCTCACAGCGGTTCGCAACTTCGTTTCGGCGGCAGGGACAGAGCGGTGGGGGCGGGTGGCGCGGACGGAGCTGTGGGGGTGGGTGGCGCGAACGGAGCTGTGGGGGTGGGCCGGCAGTGAGCGGTGGTCAGTGGTCGGGGGACGGAGACCGAGGGGCAGCGGCCGGGAATCAGAGGTGGTCGTCGGCGAACTCGGCCTCCAGATCATCGACTTCGTCCTGGTCGAGATCGAGGAGTGAGAAGTCGGAGGGGGTGTGGCCGCCGGCCGACGGGTCGGCGGTGTGCGCGGCGAGACCGTTCAGCAGCCCGAGCCAGGCCTGCCCCAACTCCTGTACGTCGGCCTCGTCCAGGAGCGCGGCGGGCCAGCTCAGGGTGAGCGTCAACTCCGGGCCACTCGCGGTGTCCGCGACCACGGCACCCACGTCGAGCACGTGCGGCACCGGCATGCCCGGATCAGCAGCGCCACCGACGGCCGTGTCCCCGGCCGCCTGCCAGGGCTCGGCCGAACTCTCCCCGGCACCACCGGCGGTCGCGAACCGGCCCAGGTAGTTGAACCCTACCTGTGGCACCGGCAGGGCCGCCAACGCCGACGCCGTCTCCGGATTCAGGTGACGCAACAGGCCGTGACCGAGCCCGTCCCCGGGCACCGCCTGCACCAGCTCCTTCACCCGCTTCACCAGCACACCAGCCGCCGTACCGCCGGCCGCAGCCTCCGTCAGGTCCACACCGGAGGCGTCCAGCCGTACCGGATAGGCGGCGGTGAACCAGCCCACCGTCCGCGACAGATCCATCCCCGCCGACAACGGCTCGCGGCCATGCCCCTCGACCTCCACCAGGAACCCACCCGGCTCAGCCCCGAAGCCCGGCCGCCACCCCGCCACCGCACCGGCCAGCGTCGCCAGCAACACCTCATGCAGACCGCAGTGGAACACCGCCGGCACCTCACCGACGAGCACCGCGGACTCATCCACCGGAACCGACCAAGAACAACGCCGCAAGGACGCGACCGTGTCGGCGGCCGGGTCCAGAGCGCGGTGGCCGATCAGCGGCTCACCGGCGGTGCCCACCAGCTCGACCCACTTCGCCAACTCCTCGACCCGCCGCGGGTCTTCCGCCGACCGCTCCAACTCCCGGGCCCAGGTGCGGAAGGAGGTCTGCGCCGGATCGAGGACCGCTGGCCGGCCTGCGGCCGCCGCCTCGCACGCGGTTCCCAGATCCTGCGCCAGGACGCGCCACGACACCCCGTCGACCGCCAGGTGATGAGCCGCCAGCACAATCCGGCCAACCCGGCCCGGCCCGGCATCCACCCACACCACCTGCACCATCACACCAGCCGCCGGATCCAACCGCGCCACCGCGGGCCGAGCAGCGTCCACCGCCACCCGGTCCAACTCGCCCTCGGCGAGGCCTACGGCATCCACCCGGACCACCAGCCCGGACGCGTCGATCTCACCTGCCTCCGGAACCATCAGCGTCCGAAGGTCGCTCCCGGTCCGGGCCCGCAGCATCCCGTGCGCCCGCAGCAGCGCATCCACGCCTGACGCCAGCACATCCACACCCAGCCCGGCCGGCGCACCGATCACCGTCCACTGCGCGAACTCGCCCCGCAGCGCGTGCGCGCCCATCGACCGCATCGCCGGGGTCCACGGCACCTCACCGACACCCGTGTCCGCGGCCACCCGCCGCCCCGCCGCCCCACCGGACACCGCGACCGCCACCAGGGCCAGCCGTTCCGGCGTCTTCTCCTCGAACACCTGCCGCGGCGAAACGGTCCACCCCGCGGCACGGGCCCGGGACGCGAGCTGCATCGACATGATCGAATCGCCGCCCAACTCGAAGAACCCATCCCCGACCCCGACGACCTCCAGCCCCAACACCTCGGCGAACAGGGCGCAGAACACCTTCTCGGCAGGCGTCTCCGCAGCCCGACCGGCACTCACCGCAGCTTCCGGCGTCGGCAAGGCGGAACGGTCGACCTTGCCGTTGACGGTGAGCGGGAACGTGTCGAGTACGACGACCGCCGACGGGACCATGTACTCGGGCAAGCGGGTGGCGGCGAAGGCCCGCAGCGTTTCGGTGTCCGCGCCTCCGACGACGTATCCGATCAGCCGACCGTCGCGCGCCAGCACCACGGCCCGCTCAACCTGTGCATGGGCGGCCAACACCGTCTCGACCTCGCCGAGTTCGACCCGGAACCCGCGGATCTTCACCTGCGCGTCGACACGCCCGACGAACTCCAGCTGCCCGTCCACCGTCCAGCGGACCAGGTCACCGGTGCGGTACATCCGCCCCGTGCCATCACCGAAGGGACAGGCCACGAACCGCTCAGCCGTCAGGTCGGATCGACCGATGTAGCCGCGGGCCAGACCCTCCCCCGCGATGTACAACTCCCCCGCCACACCCACCGGAACAGGCCGCAGGAACGCATCCAACACGTAGGTACGGACATTCGGCAGCGGGCGTCCAATCGCCGGTGGCGCGTCCTCACCGGTGATGTCTTCCTCCAACAGGACGGCTGTGGTGATGACGGTGGCCTCCGTCGGGCCGTAGGTGTTCCACACCCGCGCGCTCGCACGCCACTTCGCCGCGAGACCGGCCTCCAGCCTCTCCGCACCCAGCACCCAGTTCCCCACCCCCGCAACCGACTTCGGATCCAGAGCCCCCAGCAACGACGGCACCACACTCGCGCTGTCGACACCGTTGAAGTCGATCATGGCCGCCAGAGCAGCGCCGTCCTGTCGCTCCTCCGTCGAGGCGATCGCCAACGTGCCCCCGGCAGCCAGCGTGACCGCCACGTCCAGCACCGCCGCGTCGAAACTGAACGACGCGAACTGCAACGCCGAAAGCCCCGGCCCCACACCCAGAACGGGGCCCATCGCCGAGGCGAGGTTGGCCACGGAGGCGTGCTCCACCGCCACGCCCTTCGGACGGCCCGTGGACCCTGATGTGTAGATGACGTACGCCAGTTGGTCAGAAGTGACGTCCGGCAGCTCACCCGAGTCGGTCCCCAACTCGCCCAGCAGCACCGCCTCCGCATCCGCCGACAACCGGTCCACGGTCTCCTCCGCGACCACCACCAACTCCGCACCGCTGTCGGCCGCCATGAACGCCAGCCGGTCGGACGGGTACTCCGGATCCAACGGGACGTACGCGCCACCCGCCTTCCACACCGCCAGCATCGCGGTCACCATCTCGGCCCCACGCGGCAGACACAGACCCACCCGCGACTCCCGACCCACCCCACGGGCGATCAGCCCCCGCGCCAGCGCATCCGACCGCGCATCCAACTCGCCGTAGGACAGCGGTCGGTCGTTGAACCACAGCGCCGCCGTGTCCGGCGTGCCGACGGCCCAGCCGCGGAACCGTTCCAGCACCGTGCCGGGAACCCCGTCCCGCGCGGTGGCGTTCCACTCCTCTACGATCACGGACCGCTCGGGCCCGTCGAGGAGATCGATGTCGGCCACTCGTAGCGTCGGCTCGTCCGCCACCTGTTCCAGCACCCGTATCAGCCATCCGGCGACGCGGGCCGCCGCCTCCTCGTCGAAGAGGTCCGGCCGATGTGTCATCACGATCCGCAGGCCGGCGTCGGGGACGATGCCGACGGTCAGCGGAAAGTTGGTGGCCTCGTGGGCATCCATGCGGGTGAAGGAGATGGTGCCGGGCACGGGCGCCCCGTCCGGTGGGGTCGGGTAGTTCTCGTAGACCACGAGGGTGTCGAACGTCGCTCCCGGCCCGGCCGGCCCCTGCACCTCGCTCAGGCCCAGATGCTGATGCGGCATCAGCGACGACTGCCTCGCCTGCAGGTCCGCGAGCATGTCCAGCACCGGCTGCCCGCCGGCCAGCGGCACCCGTACCGGCAGCGTGTTGATCATCAGGCCGACCATGGACTCGGCGCCGGGCAGATCCGCCGGCCGCCCCGACACCGTCGCGCCGAACACCACGTCGTTCCGTCCCGTCAACCGGGACAGGACCAGTCCCCATGCGCCCTGCACCACCGTGTTCAGCGTGAGGTTCCGGCCGCGGGCGAGCTCCCTCAACCGCGCGGTGGTCTCCTCGGGAAGATCCAGGACGAGGTCCCGCGGCAGTACGGAGACCTCGGCCCCGCCTGCCGCCTGGGGGGCGACCAGGGTCGGTTCCTCCGCCCCCGCCAACTCCTCCCGCCACGCGGCGCGCGCCGCCTCCCGGTCCTGGCGGCCGAGCCACGACAGGTAGTCGCGGTAGGAGGTGACCGGGGGCAGTACCCGGATGTCTCCACCGGCCGTGTACACCGCCTCCAGCTCGTCGAGGAGCACCGGCATCGACCAGCCGTCCAGGAGGATGTGATGGGTCGTCACGACGAGGCGGTGGCGGGCTTCCCCGAGCCGAGCCAGCACCAGCCGGAGCAAGGGCGGGGAGGCGGGGTTCATCCTGTCCTCCCGCTCCTCGCGGGCCAGCCGCTCGAACCGGGTCAGGGCCTCGTCCTCGGCGAGGTCCGACAGGTCGACGTCGCGCCATGGGAGCACAACGCTCCGCGAGATCAGCTGCACCGCCTCGCCGGACCTGCGCCGTTGGAAACTGGCGCGCAGGACGGCGTGGCGCTCGATCAGAGCCTCCCAGCACGCGCGGAAGAGCTCGGTGTCCAGGGGGCCGTCCACGCCGAGGACGCACTGGAGGCCGTAGACATCCGGTCCCTCGTCGTCGTAGGAGGAGTGGAAGAGCATCCCTTGCTGGAGGGGCGAGAGCGGCCACACTTCCGCGAGGGCGGATCCCTTGGCGGGCGGCGAGAGGGGCGTCGGGGGCTTCACAGGAACCGTCCTTCGTCGAGTTCGGCAGCTATGGCTTCGAGGTCCTCGACTTCGTCCTGGTCGAGATCGAGGAGTGAGAAGTCGGAGGGGGTGTGGCCGCCGGCCTGGGGACCGGCGGTGTGCGCGGCGAGGCCCGACAGCAGCCCGAGCCAGGCCCGGCCCAACTCCTCCACGTCGGTCTCGTCCAGCAGCGCGGCGGGCCAGCTCAGGGTGAGCGTCAGCTCCGGGCCACTCGCGGTGTCCGCGACCACGGCGCCCGCGTCGAGCGCGTGCAGCACCGGCATCCCCGGATCGGCAGCGCCTCCTACGGCCGTGTCCCCGGCTGTCTGCCAGGGCTCGACCGGGCCCGGCTCGGCACCACCGGCGGTCGCGAACCGGCCCAGGTAGTTGAACCCGATCTGCGGCACCGGCTGGGCCGCCAACACCGGCGCCGTTTCCGGGTTCAGGTGACGCAACAGGCCGTGCCCGAGACCGTCCCCGGGTACCGCCTGCACCTGCTCCTTCACCCGCTTCACCAGCGCACCGGCCGCCGCACCACCGGCGGCGGCTTCGGCAAGGTCGACTCCGGAGGCGTTCAGACGGACCGGGTAGGCCGCGGTGAACCAGCCCACCGTCCGCGACAGGTCCATGCCCTCCGACAACGGCTCGCGGCCGTGGCCCTCGACCTCCACCAGGAACCCGTCGGAGCCGATGCCGGCGCCGGTCCCCGGGTTCGGGCGGCGGTGCGTCACCGCACCGGCCAGTGTGGCCAACAGCAGTTCATGCAGCCCGCAGTGGAACACCCGCGGTGTCTCGCCGACGAGCACCTCGGCCTCCTCCGTCGGGAGCGACCAGGAGAGCAGGCGCAGGGTGGACGTGGTGTCGACAGCCGGGTCCAGCGGACGGCGGCCGATCAGCGGTTCCCCAGCACCGGCCGTCCCGACGACCATGCCGACCCAGGCGTCCAACTCACCCACCCGCGCGGGACCTTGCGCGGCCCGCCGCAGTCCCTCCGCCCAGGCACGGAACGAGGTCCCCGCCGACTCCAACTCCGGTGGCTCTCCCACAGCCGCCGCCTCGCACGCGTTCTGCAGGTCGGGTACTAGGACGCGCCACGACACCCCGTCGACCGCCAGGTGATGAGCGGCCAGCGCAATCCGACCGACCCGCTCCGGCCCGGCATCCACCCAGACCACCTGCACCATGACCCCGGCCGCCGGATCCAGCCTGGTCACCGCCTGCCGAGCGGCATCCGCCGCGAGCCGGTCCAACTCACCCGCGGCGGCTCCTACGGCATCCACCCGAGCCACCAGCCCGGACACGTCGATCTCACCCGCCTCCGGAACCACCAACACCTGGTCGCTCCCGACCCGGGCCCGCAGCATCCCGTGAGCTTCCACCAGCGCGCTGGCGCCCGCCGTGAGCACGTCCACGCCCAGGTCGGCCGGCGCACCGATGACCGTCCACTGCGCGAAACCGGGCCGCAGCACGTCCGCGCCCATCGACCTCATCAACGGCGTCCACGGCACCTCACCAACACCCGTGTCCCCGGTGTCCGTAGACGCGTCCTCGGTCACGGCCGCGACCAACGCCAGCCGCTCCGGGGTCTTCTCCTCAAAGATCTGGCGAGGCGTCACCACCCAACCGGAACGACGAGCCCGCGAGGCGAGCTGCATCGACATGATCGAATCGCCGCCCAACTCGAAGAAACTGTCACCGACCCCGATCGCGCCCGCCTCCAGGCCCAGCACCTCCGCGAACAAGCCGCACAGTGCTTCCTCTGCCGCCGTGCCAGGCCGTCGTGTCGAGCCCGAACCACCGAACTCCGGGTCGGGAAGAGCAGCTCGGTCCACCTTGCCGTTCACCGTGAACGGGAAGGCGTCGAGCACTACCAGCGCCGCCGGAACCATGTACTCCGGCAGCCGCGAGGAGGCGAAGACCCGCAGGGCGTCGGCATCCACCTCGTGGCCGACTACGTGGCCCACCAGCCGCCCCTCGCGGACCATCACGACGGCGTGGTCGACCTGGGGGTGGGCCTCCAACGCCGCCTCCACCTCGCCCGGTTCGATGCGGAAGCCGCGGATCTTCACCTGCTCGTCCGCCCGCCCCACGAACTCCATCTGGCCCTCGGCGGTCCAGCGGATCAGGTCGCCGGTGCGGTACATCCGCTCGCCCTCACCGAAGGGGGCGGCGACGAACCGCTCCGCCGTCAGGTCCGGGCGCCCGGAGTAACCGCGCGCCAGACCGGGCCCGGACACGTACAGCTCACCGGCCACGCCGACCGGCACCGGCTGGAGGAACTCGTCGAGCACGAACGTCCGCGCGTTGCGCAGTGGACGGCCGATCGGAACGCTTCCCCCGGATCCGTCTTCGGGGTTGAGGGGCAGGCTCATCGCCGCGCACACCGTCACCTCGGTCGGACCGTACGCATTCACCATCCGCCGACCGACCGACCACCGGTCCACCAACCCCGGCGGACACGCCTCACCCGCCACCACCAACGTCTCCAACACCCCCGGCAACGACTCCTCCACCGCCAACACACCCGGCGGAACCGTCACATGCGTCGCCCGAGCCCGCTCCACCGCCTCACCCAACGACACCCTCGGCGGCAACCCCCCAGCCCCGGCCACCACCAGCACCGCACCCGACACCAACGCCATACACAACTCCGACACCGCCGCATCAAAACTCAACGACGCGAACTGCAACACCCGCGCCCGCCCATGCACCCCGAACCGGTCAACCTGCGCCCACGCCAGATTCGCCAACCCCGCATGCGACACCACCACCCCCTTCGGCCGCCCCGTCGAACCCGACGTATGAATGACATACGCCGCGTTCGCCACCCCCAACGGCACAACACGCTCCGCATCCACCACCCGACCCGGCACACACCCGGCCACAGCCGTCACGGTCTCCGGATCGTCCAGGACGATCACCCGCCCGCGGGTTCCTTCCGGCAGCACGGACCAAGTGGCCTGCGTGCACAGCACCGCGACCGGGTCGGCGTCCTCCAGCACCAGAGCGAGCCGGTCCGCGGGGTGCGCGGGGTCCAGTGGAACGAAGGCCCCGCCCGCCATCGAGACCGCCAGCAACGCCACCACCGTGCCCACCGACCGCTCGGCCACCACCGCGACCCGCCGCTCCGGACCCACCCCCGCGGCAATCAGATACCGCGCCAGCCGACCCGCCGCAGCCTCCAACTCCGCATAACTCAGGGCGCGCTCGCCGGATCCGGCGGCATCACCGGACTCAAGAGCCGGCGCGTCCGGCGTCCGCCGCACCTGCTCCGCAAGCAGCTCAGGCAGCGTCCCGGAAGGCACCTCGGGGGACACGTCCTGCCAGTCCCGCGTCAGACGGTCCAACCGTTCCCTGTCCAGCAACCCGAGTTGGCCGAGAGGCATCTCCGGGTCGGCCGCGAACTGCTCCAACACCCGCACCAACGCTGCCAGCACCTCATCGGCCCGCGCCCGGTCGAACAGGTCCGGCCGGTGATCCAGCTGCAACTCCATCCGCTCACCCGGCGCGACGATCAACCCCAGCGGATAGTGACTGGCGTCGTGGGGGATGCCGCCCGGCCGGATGGTGAGGGCATCGGGGCCGTCAGGCGTGGCCGGGGCCGAGTGCGGATAGTTCTCGTAGACGACGAGCGTGTCGAACTCCGCCCCTGGCCCGGCAAGTTGCTTGATCTCGGCCAGACCGAGGTATTGATGACCCATCAGGCGCACCTGTCGGGCCTGGAGTTCGGACAGAAGGTCGGCCACCGACAGATCCCCGGCCAGCTCGGCACGCACCGGCAGGGTGTTGATGAACAACCCGATCAACGACTCCGCACCCGGCAGATCAGCGGGCCGCCCCGCAACCGTCGTCCCGAACACCACATCCCGGCGCCCCGACAGACGAGCCAGCACCAGAGCCCACGCACCCTGCACCACCGTCGCCATCGTGAACCCGCGCTCCCGCGTCAGCTCCTCCAGCGCCCGTGTCAGCTCGGCGCCGCACTCGACACGCACCGCTTCCGGCCGCATCGGCAACCGGGCCGGATCCACCGGAGCAACCAGCGTCGGCTCCTCCGCCCCCGCCAACTCCTCCCGCCACGCGGCGCGCGCAGCCTCCCGATCCTGACGGCCGAGCCACGACAGGTAATCCCGGTACGACCGCACCGCAGGCAACGCCTGGGTGCCGCCGTCCGCGGCGTACGCCGCCGAGAGTTCATCGATCATCACGGACAACGACCAGCCGTCAACAACGCTGTGATGTGACGTCATCACCAGTCGGTGACGCCGCGCGCCGAGACGAAGCAGCAACAGCCTCAGCAGTGGACCCCTCGCGAGATCGAAACCGGCCGACAGCTCGTCCCCGGACAACCGGGCCGCCTCAGCCTCCGCCTCGGCCTCCGTCAGACCACTCAAGTCGACCTCCCGCCAAGGGAGTTCCACCGCCCGCGGCACGGCCTGCACCGCCTCTCCCGAGGCCAGTCGATGGAACCCCGCACGCAAAATCGCATGCCGCCCCACCACCACATCCCACGACGCCCGCAGCCGACCGACATCCAAAGGCCCCTCCAGAGCGAGCGCACGCTGACCGGCATACACATCCGCCCCGGCCTCGTCATCGAACGACGAGTGGAAGAGCAGACCCTCCTGGAGCGGGGACAACGGCCACACATCCTCCAGACCGGACACCGCCGACTCCAACTCCTCCACACCCCCCTGAGACAGGAAAACCAGCGGGAAGTCCGACGGGGTGTGGCCGCCGGCCGAGGGGTCGGCGGTGTGCACGGCGAGCCCGGACAACAGCCCGAGCCAGGCCCGGCCCAACTCCTCCACGTCGGTCTCGTCCAGCAGCGCGGCGGGCCAGCTCAGGGTGAGCGTCAGCTCCGGGCCACTCGCGGTGTCCGCCACCACAGCGCCCGCGTCGAGCGCGTGCAGCACCGGCATGCCCGGATCGGCAGCGCCTCCGACGGCCGTGTCCCCGGCCGTCTGCCAGGGCACGACCACGTCCGACCCGACACCGGCGGTCGCGAACCGGCCCAGGTAGTTGAAGCCGATCCGCGGCGCCGGCAGGGCCGCCAACACCGGCCCCGTCTCCGGGTTCAGATGACGCAGCAGGCCATGGCCGAGCCCGTCCCCGGGCACCGCCCGCACCTGCTCCTTCACCCGCTTGAGCAGGTCACCGGCTGCCGCACCACCGGCCGTAGCCTCCGCGAGATCCACGCCGAAGGTATCAAGGCGGACCGGGTAGGCGGCGGTGAACCAGCCCACCGTCCGTGACAGGTCCATGCCCTCCGACAACGGCTCACGCCCGTGCCCCTCGACCTCCACCAGGAACCCACCCGGCACAGCCGACCGCGTACGCCAGCCCGTCACCGCACCGGCCAGTGTCGCCAGCAACACCTCGTGCAACCCGCAGTGGAACACCCCCGGCACCTCACCGACGAGCACCGCGGCCTGACCCGCCGGCACCGACCAAGTACGGTGGCGCAGCGTCGCGACCGTGTCGGCCACCGGGTCCAGCGCACGGTGACCCACCAGCGGATCTCCGGCACTGGCCGTCCCGGCGACCATGTCGACCCAGGCGTCCAGCTCACCCACCCGCGCCGGACTCCGAGCGGCCCGCCGCAGCCCCTCCGCCCAGGCCCGGAAGGAAGTCGGCGCCGGTGCGAGGTCCGGCCGCCGGCCCGCGACCGCCGCCTCGCACGCGGCCCGCAGATCGGGTACGAGCACCCGCCACGACACCCCGTCGACCACCAGGTGATGAGCGGCCAGCGCAATCCGACCGACCCGCTCCGGCCCGGCATCCACCCACACCATCTGCACCATGACCCCGGCCGCCGGATCCAGCCTGGTGACCGCCTGCCGAGCGGCATCCGCCGCGAGCCGGTCCAACTCACCCGCGGCGGTCCCTACGGCATCCACCCGGACCACCAGCCCGGACACGTCGGTCTCACCCGCCTCCGGAACCACCAACACCTGGTCATCCCCGGCCCGCGCCCGCAGCATCCCGTGGGCCCGCAGCAGCGCGTGCACGCCTGACGCCAGTACGTCCACGCCGAGCCCGGCCGGGGCACCGATCACCGTCCACTGGGCGAAGCCGGGCCGCAGCGCGTCCGTGCCCATCGACCTCATCAACGGCGTCCACGGCATCTCGCCGACACCCGAGTCCTCAGCCCCGGCGGAGGCATCCCCGGTCCCGGCCGCCACCAGTGCCAGCCGCTCCGGGGTCTTCTCCTCGAAGATCTGCCGGGGGGTCACCACCCAACCGGAACGACGAGCCCGGGACGCGAGCTGCATCGACATGATCGAGTCGCCGCCCGACTCGAAGAAACTGTCTCCGACCCCGATCGCGCCCGCCTCTAGGCCCAGCACCTCCGCGAACAGAGCGCACAACGCTTCCTCGGCCGCCGTACCCGGCTGCCGCCCCGACGCCGGACCACCGAACTCCGGGGCAGGCAGGGCAGCCCGGTTCACCTTGCCGTTCACCGTCAGCGGGAACGCGTCGAGCACCACCACCACCGCCGGAACCATGTACTCCGGCAAGCGTGCAGCGACGAACTCCCGCAGTTCGCTTCCCTCCACTCCGCCCACGACATGGGCGACGAGCCTGCCGTCCCGTACCGTCGCGACGGCCTGCGCGACCTCCGGGTGGTCGTCGAGGACGGCTTCCACCTCGCCCAGTTCGATGCGGAAGCCGCGGATCTTCACCTGCTCGTCCGCCCGCCCCACGAAGGTCAGTTGACCTTCGGGAAGCCAGCGCACCAGGTCGCCGGTGCGGTACATCCGCTCGCCCTCACCGAAGGGGGCGGCGACGAACCGCTCCGCCGTCAGGTCCGGGCGCCCGGAGTAGCCGCGCGCCAGACCGGGCCCGGACACGTACAGCTCACCGGCCACGCCGACCGGCACAGGCTGGAGGAACTGGTCCAGGACATAGGCCCGCATATTCGCCGTCGGCCGCCCGATCGGCACGCCGTCGGTGTCGCCCGCGCCCGTCCTGGACCCGTCTTCGGGGTTGAGGGGCAGGCTCATCGCCGCGCACACCGTCACCTCGGTCGGACCGTACGCATTCACCATCCGCCGACCGACCGACCACCGGTCCACCAACCCCGGCGGACACGCCTCACCCGCCACCACCAACGTCTCCAACACCCCCGGCAACGACTCCTCCACCGCCAACACACCCGGCGGAACCGTCACATGCGTCGCCCGAGCACGCTCCACCGCCTCACCCAACGACACCCTCGGCGGCAACCCCCCAGCCCCGGCCACCACCAGCACCGCACCCGACACCAACGCCATACACAACTCCGACACCGCAGCATCAAAACTCAACGACGCGAACTGCAACACCCGCGCCCGCCCATGCACCCCGAACCGGTCAACCTGCGCCCACGCCAGATTCGCCAACCCCGCATGCGACACCACCACCCCCTTCGGCCGCCCCGTCGAACCCGACGTATGAATGACATACGCCGCGTTCGCCACCCCCAACGGCACAACACGCTCCGCATCCACCACCCGACCCGGCACACACCCGGCCACGACAGCGGCCACCTCCGGATCGTCCAAGGCGATCGCCCAGCCCTGGTTCGCCTCGGGCAACACCGCACGGCCCGCCTGCGTGCACAGCACCGCGACCGGATCCGCGTCCTCCAACACCAGCGCCAGTCGCTCGGCAGGGTGGCCGGGATCCAACGGAACGAACGCTCCACCCGCCATCGAAACCGCCAGCAACGCCACCACCGTGCCCACCGACCGCTCGGCCACCACCGCGACCCGCCGCTCCGGACCCACCCCGGCCGCGATCAGATACCGCGCCAGCCGACCCGCCTCAGCCTCCAACTCCGCGTACGTCAGCCTGTGTTCACCCGCCTCAAGAGCCAGCGCATCCGGCGTCCGCCGCACCTGGCCGGCAAGCAGATCCGGCAAGGTCCCGGACGGCACCTCAGCAGAGATGTCCTGCCAATCCCGCGTCAGACGCTGCAAACGTGCCGCGCCCAACAACCCGAGTCGCCCCACAGGCATCTCCGGGTCCGCCGCGAACTGCTCCAACACCCGCACCAACGCGGCCAACACCTCATCCGCACGGGCCCGGTCGAACAGATCCGGCCGGTGATCCAGCTGCAACTCCATCCGCTCACCCGGCGCGACGATCAACCCCAACGGATAGTGACTGGCATCCCGCGTCCGGCCACCCGGCCGAATGACAAGAGCGTCGGGGTCATCCGGCATCACCTCGGCGGACTGCGGATAGTTCTCGTAGACCACGAGCGTGTCGAACTCCGCGCCCGGCCCGGCGAGCTGCTTGATCTCCGCCAGCCCGATATGTTGGTGGCCCATCACGCCGAGTTGGCGGCGTTGCAATCGGTCCAGCATTTCGAGTACGGATTCCCTGCCATCCATCTGCACCCGTACCGGCAGGGTGTTGATGAACAACCCGATCAACGACTCCGCACCCGGCAGATCAGCGGGCCGCCCCGCAACCGTCGTCCCGAACACCACATCCCGGCGCCCCGACAGACGAGCCAGCACCAGAGCCCACGCACCCTGCACCACCGTCGCCATCGTCACGCCGCCCCGGCGGGCCACGTCGTTCAGCGCCCGTGTCAGTTCGACGCCGCACTCGACACGCACCGCTTCCGGCCGCATCGGCAACCGGGCCGGATCCACCGGAGCAACCAGCGTCGGCTCCTCCGCCCTCGCCAACTCCTCCCGCCACGCAACCCGCGCAGCCTCCCGATCCTGACGGCCGAGCCACGACAGGTAATCCCGGTACGACCGCACCACAGGCAACGCCTGGGTGCCGCCGTCCGCCCGGTACACCGTCTGGAGCTCTTCCAGCAGGATCGGCAACGACCAGCCGTCGAGCACGATGTGATGGGTCGTCAGCACCAGCCGATGGTGCCGTTCGCCCAGGCGGAGCAGCAGCAATCGCAGCAGCGGAGCCCGCCCGAGTTCAAAGCCGGCCGACAACTCCTCCCCCGACAGCCGGGCCGCCTCAGCCTCCGCATCAGCCTCGGGCAGACCGCTCACGTCAATCTCGTGCCACGGCAGTTCGACCTCCCGCGCGACAACCTGCACCGCCTCACCCGACGCCAGTCGATGGAACCCCGCACGCAAAATCGCATGCCGCCCCACCACCACATCCCACGACGCCCGCAGCCGACCGACATCCAAAGGCCCCTCCAGAGCGAGCGCACGCTGACCGGCATACACATCCGCCCCAGCCTCGTCATCGAACGACGAGTGGAAGAGCAGACCCTTCTGGAGCGGGGACAACGGCCACACATCCTCCAGACCGGACACCGCCGACTCCAACTCCTCCACACCCCCCCGAGACAGGGAAACCAATGGGAAGTCAGAGGGGGAATGGCCGCCGGCCCCGTCACGGACCTGCGCCACCAGTCCTGACAGTGCCTCCGCCCACGCCTCCAGCAGCGCGCGTGCCCGGTCGGCCTCCATCAACCGTTCCGGCCAGGCCAGCACCAGTTCCAGCACTGGGCCGCCTGCCAACTCACGTACAGAGCCCAGCAGTTCCACCGCATGCATCACCGGAGCATCGGGCGCACCTCCCGCCCGGAAGCCCTCGCCCGTCCCTACGCGCCCGAGGTAGTTGAAGCCGACCTGCGCCGAGGGCAACCCCGCCAACTCGTCGGTGGTCTCCGGATTGACGTAGCGCAGGAGGCCGTAGCCGAGGCCGTCCCCGGGCACCGCCCGCATCTGCTCCTTCACCCCGAGCACCGACACACCGCCATCGGCGCCCGCGCTCAGCCGTACGGGATGCGAGGACGTGAACCAGCCCACCGTCCGCGACAGATCAGGGATGCCCGGCAACGGCTCACGGCCGTGCCCCTCGACATCCACCAGGAACCCGCCGTCCACACCGGCCCACTCGCCGACCGCCTCGGCAAGCCCGGCCAACAGCACCTCGTCCACCCCGGCATGGAACGCCGCCGGCACCGCCGTCAACAGCGCCGCCGTCACCTCCGCCGGGACGGTCACCGCCACCTCACGAACCGTCGCACCCACATCCACCAGCGGATCCAGCGGCGCGTCCGTCAGCAACTCCTGCGGACCATCCACCACCGCCCGCCATGCGGCCAGCTCAGCCACCCGCTCGGCCCGAACCGCCTCCACCGCCAACTCCCGTGCCCACGACCGGAACGACACCGGAACCGGACCCAACTCCACGGACCGTCCCTCAACCACCGCCTTGCACGCCTGCTCCAGGTCAGGCAGCAGGATCTGCCACGAAACGGTGTCCACGACAAGGTGGTTGGCCACCACGACCAGCCGCCCAGGGACCTCCGGCCCCGCGTCCAGCCACACCACCTGGACCATCACCCCGGCCGCAGGATCCAACCGCCCCACCGCCGCATCGATCTGCTCCCCCACCACAACAGCCGGATCAACCCCGACCACATCCACCCGAGCCACCAACCCGGACACATCCACCGCATCCGCCCCAGGCACCACCAACACCCCGGACTCCACCACCAACCGCGCCCGCAAGATTTCATGACGATTCATCACTGCTTGCAGAGCGGCGACAAGCACTTCAAGGTCCAGCCCCGCCGGCGCCGCCATGACCCCCGGCTGGACGATCTGCCGTACCGCCTCCGGGCCGACCCGCTCCAGCAGCTCGCGCATCACCGGGGTCAGCGGCACCTCACCGACACCCGTGTCCAAGACCTCCGCAGTCGCCTCCTCGGTCACGGCCGCGACCAACGCCAGCCGCTCCGGGGTCTTCTCCTCAAAAATCTGGCGAGGCGTCACCACCCAACCGGAACGACGAGCCCGCGAGGCGAGCTGCATCGACATGATCGAATCGCCGCCCAACTCGAAGAACCCATCCCCGACCCCGACGACCTCCAGCCCCAGCACCTCGGCGAACAGGCCGCAGAACGCCTCCTCGGCGGGCGTCGCGGGCGCACGGGTGGCAACGGAGTCGAGGCCAGGCGCGGGCAGCGCGGACCAGTCGATCTTGCCATTGACGGTCAACGGGAACGTGTCCAGGACGACGACCACCGACGGGACCATGTACTCGGGCAGCCGGGTGGCGGCGAAGACCCGTACGTCCTCGGCGTCCACCGCACCGACGGTGTAGCCGATCAGGCGGCCGTCCCGCGCCAACACCACCACCCGCTCAACCTGCGCGTGGGCGGCCAAGACAGCCTCCACCTCACCGAGTTCGACCCGGAACCCGCGGATCTTCACCTGCGCGTCCGCACGCCCCACGAACTCCAGCTGCCCGTCCGACGTCCACCGGACCAGATCCCCGCTGCGATACATCCGCCCGCTGTCGTCACCGAACGGGCAGGCGACGAACCGTTCCGCCGTCAGATCCGCACGACCGATATAACCGCGGGCCAGACCCGAACCCGCGATGTACAACTCCCCCGCCACACCCACCGGAACAGGCCGCAGGAACGCATCCAACACGTAGGTACGGATGTTGGGCAGCGGTCGGCCGATCGCGGGCGGCGCGTCCTCACCTGTGATGCCTTCCTCCAGCAGCACGGCGGTGGTGATGACGGTGGCCTCGGTGGGCCCGTACGTGTTCCACACCCGGGCGCCCTCACGCCATCTGGCCGCGAGACCGGCCTCCAGCCGCTCCGCACCCAGCACCCAATTCCCCACCCCCGCAACCGACCTCGGCTCCAGAGCCCCCAGCAACGACGGCACCACACTCGCCACATCCACACCGGCCGCCTCGACCATCGCGGCAAGGGCAGACGGGTCCTGCCGCTCCTCGGACGAAGCGATCGCCAACGTGCCCCCGGCGCCCAGCGTGACCGCCACGTCCAGCACCGCCGCATCGAAACTGAACGACGCAAACTGCAACGCCGTCACACCAGGCTCCACACCGAGAACGGGACCCATCGCCGACGCCAGATTCGCCACGGAAGCATGCGCCACCGCCACACCCTTCGGACGCCCCGTCGACCCCGACGTATAGATGACGTACGCCAGCTGGCCCGGATCCACGGCGCTGTCCGGCCCGTCGCCGAACTCGACCTCCAACTCCGCGGGCAGGACGGTCTCCACCTCGGCCGACAGCCGGTCCGCGGTCTCCTCCGCGACCAGCACCAACTCCGCACCGCTGTCAGCCACCATGAACGCCAGCCGGTCGGACGGGTACTCCGGATCCAACGGGACGTACGCGCCGCCCGCCTTCCACACCGCCAGGACCGCGGTCACCATCTCGGTTCCGCGCGGCAGGCACAGACCCACCCGCGACTCACGTCCCACACCCCGCGCCACCAAACCGCGAGCGACAGCGTCCGAGCGCGCGTCCAACTCGGCGTACGACAGCGACCGGTCCCCGGACCGCACGGCCGTCGCGTGCGGAGATTCCACGGCCCATCGTCGGAACCGGTCGAGGACCGTGCCGGGCTCCGTCGGCAGGGCGGTGGCGTTCCACTCCTCCACCACCGCGGCCCGCTCGGACTCGTCCAACAGCTCAAGCTCGGCGAGCCGGACCTCCGGGTCCGCGGCGAGCCGCTCCAACGCGCGCACCACGCGATCGATCAGGGTCCGGGCGGCGTCGCCGTCGAAGGCGTCCGGGCGATAGTCCAGCCGTAGCGTCAGCCCCTGCTCGGGCCGGACGCCCAGTGCCAGCGCGAAGCTCGTCGACTCGCGCGACGCGACACCTGAAATCGTCAGGCCCGGCGCTGACGGCTGTGCCGCCGGATCGCCCGGGTAGTTCTCGAAGGCCAGGAGCGTGTCGAAGGTCGCGCCGGGGCCGGCGGCCCGCTGTACTTCGCTCAGCCCGACATGCTGGTGGTCGAGCAACGCCGACTGCCGCGCCTGAAGCACCTCAAGCGCCTCACTCACCGACCGGGCCGCGTCCAGATCAACGCGCACCGGCAGCGTGTTGATGAACAGGCCGAGCATCGCCTCCATCCCCGGAAGCTCCGCCGGACGCCCGGCCACCGTCGCCCCGAACACCACCTCACGACGCCCCGTCAACTGCCCCAGCACCAACCCCCAGGCCAGCTGCACCACGGTGTTGAGCGTCACACCGGCACCACGAGCAACCCGCTCCAGGCCCTCGACCAGCCCCTCCCGCGCCTCGACCGTCAGCGACCGAGCCAACACGGCGTCCGTCCCGGCGACAGTGGGCGCGACGAGCGTCGGCTCCTCGACCGGCGCCAACTCGGCCCGCCACGCCTCCAGCGCCACCGACGTATCCCGACCGGCCAACCACGTCCAGTACGGTCGCGACGACACCGGCACACCGAGTCCGACCGCCCGGCCGCCTGCCGCGTAGAGCGCCCACAACTCCCGCATCACCAGGGGAAGCGACCAACCGTCAAGGAGCAGGTGATGGAGCGTCACCACCATCTGGTACCGACGGTCGCCAACGCGCACCAGCGCCACCCGCAGCAGCGGAGGCGCCGCGAGGTCGAACCGCGCAGCCCGTTCCTCGATACCCACCCGATCCACGGCATCGCCGTCCAGGCCCGACAAGTCGACCTCGCGCCACGGCAGTTCGGCCCACTCGACCACCACCTGCACCGGACTCGCAGCGCCCCCGACCTGCACGAAACCAGCCCGCAACGCCGCATGCCGATCCACCAACGCCTGCCACGATGCCCGCAGCAGGCCCCCGTCCACCTCACCATCGAGCGCCAGGACCATCTGCTCGACATAGACATCCACACCGTCCTGGTCAAACAGGGAGTGGAACAGCAGACCCTCCTGAAGCGGAGCGACGGGAAGGATGTCCACCAGCCCCGGAACCGCTGCCTCGACCTCCTCCACCCCGGCCTGGTCCAGTACCACCAGCGGGAAATCGGACGGCGAGTGACCACCCGCACCCGCCCGGACATCCGCGACCAGACCCGTCAGCGCATCTACCCACGCCTCCGCCAACTCCCCCGCCCGGTCAACCCCCAACAACCGCTCCGGGTAAGCCAACCGGAGCTCCAGTACCGGCCCGTCCGCCGACTCGTGTACCGATCCCAGCAACTCCACCGCGTGCATCACCGGAGCATCGTGCGCGCCCCCGGCCCCGAATCCGTCAGCGGAACCCACGCGGCCGAGGTAGTTGAAGCCGACCTGCGCCGACGGCAGAACCGCCAACTCGTCTACGGTCTCCGGGTTCAGCTGGCGGAGCAGCCCGTAGCCGAGCCCGTCTCCGGGCACTGCCCGCATCTGCTCCTTCACCCCGAGCACCGACACACCGCCATCGGCGCCGACGCCGGCGCTCAGTCGTACGGGATGCGAGGACGTGAACCAGCCCACCGTCCGCGACAGATCCATTCCCTCGGACAACGACAACCGGCCGTGCCCCTCGACATCCACCAGGAACCCGCCGTCCACACCGGCCCACTCGCCGACAGCCCCGGCAAGCCCGGCCAGCAACACCTCATCCACCCCGGCATGAAACGCCGCCGGCACTCCCGTCAATAGCGCCGCCGTCACCTCCGCCGGGACGGTCACCGCCACCTCGCGAACCGTCGCACCCACATCCACCAGCGGATCCAGCGGAACATCCGTCAACAGCGCGTCCCGACCCTCACCCGCCACCACCGCACGCCACGCCGACAACTCGGCCACCCGCTCGGGCCGACCCGCCTCCACCGCCAACTCCCGCGCCCACGCCCGGAACGACACCGGAACCGGATCCAACTCCACGGACCGTCCCTCAGCCAACGCCTTGCACGCCTGCTCCAGGTCAGGCAGCAGGATCTGCCACGAAACGGTGTCCACGACAAGGTGGTTGGCCACCACGACCAGCCGCCCAGGGACCTCCGGCCCCGCGTCCAGCCACACCACCCGCACCATCACCCCGGCCGCAGGATCCAACCGCCCCACCGCCGCCTCGATCTGCTCCCCCACCACAACAGCCGGATCAACCCCGACCACATCCACCCGAGCCACCAACCCGGACACATCCACCGCATCCGCCCCAGGCACCACCAACACCCCGGACTCCACCACCAACCGCGCCCGCAAAATTTCATGACGGTCCATCACGGTCTGCACAGCACCGACGAGCGCCTCGCGATCCAGCCCCGGGGGCACCGTCAGCACACCCGGCTGGACGATCCGGCCGACCCGCTCCGGGCCGACCCGGTCCAGCAGTTCGCGCATCACCGGGGTCAGCGGCACCTCACCGACGCCGGTGTCCGAGCGCCGTGCGCTCCCGGTGCCGGACGAGACCACGGCCACCTGTGCCAGCCGCTCGGGCGTCTTCTCCTCGAAGATCTGGCGGGGCGACACGGTCCAGCCCGCGGAACGGGCCCGGGACGCGAGCTGCATCGACATGATCGAGTCGCCGCCCAGCGCGAAGAAACTGTCCCCGACCCCGGCCTCCTCCAGCCCCAGCACCTCGGCGAACAGGGCGCAGAACACCTCCTCGGCCTCGGTCGACGGGGCACGCGTATCGGCGGACGCGAGGTCGGGGGCAGGCAGGGCGGACCGGTCGATCTTCCCGTTGACGGTCAACGGGAACGCGTCGAGGACGACGACCACCGACGGGACCATGTACTCCGGCAGACGAGTAGCGGCCAACTCCCGCAGCGCCTCGGCCTCCACGTCACCGAGGACGTATCCGACCAGCCGACCGTCACGGGCCACCACGGCGGCCCGCTCGACCAGCGGATGACCCGCGAGGACGGTCTCGACCTCACCGAGCTCCACACGGAACCCGCGGATCTTCACCTGCGCGTCCGCACGCCCCACGAACTCCAACAGCCCGTCCGAAGTCCACCGGGCCAGGTCCCCCGTCCGATACATCCGCCCGCCGTCATCGAAGGGGCAGGCCACGAACCGCTCGGCCGTCAGGTCGGGGCGATTGATGTAACAGCGGGCCAGGCCGGATCCGGCAACGTAGAGGTCACCCGTTACGCCGTCGGGGACGGCCCGTAGGAACGCGTCCAGGACGTAGGTACGGACGTTGGGCAGCGGGCGGCCGATGGCCGGCGGGGCATCCTCGCCGGTGATGCCCTCCTTCAACAGGACGGCAGTGGTGATGACAGTGGCCTCGGTGGGCCCGTACGTGTTCCACACCCGGGCGCCCTCACGCCACTTCGCCGCGAGACCGGCCTCAAGCCGCTCCGCACCCAGCACCCAATTCCCTACCCCCGCGACCGACTTCGGCTCCAGTACCCCAAGCAACGAGGGCACCACACTCGCCACTTCAACCCCGGCAGCCTCGGCCATGGCCGCCAACGCGGCCCCGTCCTGCCGCTCCTCCGCCGAGGCAATCGCCAACGTGCCCCCGGCCGCCAGCGTGACCGCCACATCCAGCACCGCCGCATCGAAACTGAACGACGCGAACTGCAGCACCGCCACCCCGGCATCCACACCGAGCACCGGTCGCATGGCCGACGCCAGATTCGCCACGGAGGCATGCGCCACCGCCACACCCTTCGGACGCCCCGTCGACCCCGACGTATAGATGACGTACGCCAGCTGGCCCGGATCCACGGCGCTGTCCGGCCCCTCACCGAACTCGATCTCCAACTCGTCGAGCCGGACCGTGTCGACGCCTTCCGACAGCAGATCCGCCGTCTCGGGTGTCACCACCACCAATTCGGCGTCGCTGTCGGCCACCATGAACGCCAGCCGGTCGGACGGGTACTCCGGATCCAGCGGGACGTACGCGCCGCCGGCCTTCCACACCGCGAGCATGGCTACGATCATCTCGGCGCCGCGCGGCAGACACAGACCCACCCGCGACTCACGTCCCACACCACGAGCGACCAGCCCGCGGGCCAACGCATCCGACCGCGCATCCAACTCGGCGTAGGACAAGGCCCTTTGCCGGAACCACAACGCCGTCGCATCCGGCGTCCGCATCGCCCACCCACGGAACCGCTCCAGCACCGTGCCGGGCTCCGTCGGCAGGGCGGTGGCGTTCCACTCCTCCACCACCGCGGCCCGCTCGGACTCGTCCAGCAACTCGATGTCGCTGAGTCGCAGTCGCGGATTGGCCGCGATCTGCTCCAGCACCCGGACCAGGCGGCGAGACATCCGCAGGGCGCTCCGGCGCCTGAACACGTCGGCCCGGTAGTCGAGACGGATCGCAAGGCCGTCGTCCGGGGTAACCCCCAGCGCCAGCGCGAAGTTGGTCGACTCGCGGAGCTCGGTGGCCGTGACGGTGAGACCGTCGCCGAGGGGCTGGGCGTCCAGGTCGCCCGGGTAGTTCTCGAAGGCCAACAGGGTGTCGAAGGTCGCGCCGGGGCCGGCGGCCCGCTGCACCTCGCTCAGCCCGACATGCTGGTGGTCGAGCAACGCCGACTGCCGCGCCTGAAGCACCTCAAGCGCCTCACTCACCGACCGGGCCGCGTCCAGATCGACGCGCACCGGCAGCGTGTTGATGAACAGGCCGAGCATCGCCTCCATCCCCGGAAGCTCCGCCGGACGCCCGGCCACCGTCGCCCCGAACACCACCTCACGACGCCCCGTCAACTGCCCCAGCACCAACCCCCAGGCCAGCTGCACCACGGTGTTGAGCGTCACACCGGCACCACGGGCAACCCGCTCCAGGCCGTGCACGAGCTCGGCACTCGCGTGGTCTGTCACCCGGTCCAGGACGACGGACGCCGTCGCACTCGGCTCGGTGGGCGCGACGAGCGTCGGCTCCTCGACCGGCGCCAACTCGGCCCGCCACGCCTCCAGCGCCACCGACGTATCCCGACCGGCCAACCACGCCCAGTACGGCCGCGACGACACCGGCACACCGAGTCCGACCGCCCGGCCGCCTGCCGCATACAACGCCCACAACTCCCGCATCACCAACGGGAGCGACCAACCATCCAACAGCAGGTGATGCAGCGTCACCACCATCCGGAAACGACGCTCACCGACCCGCACCAGCGCCACCCGCAGCAACGGAGGCGCCGCGAGATCGAACCGTGCCGACCGCTCCTCGACACCCACCCGATCCGCGGCATCGTCGCCCAGATCCGTCAAGTCGACCTCGCGCCACGGCAGTTCGGCCCGGCCAACCACCACCTGCACCGGACCCGCAGCGCCCCCGACCTGCACGAAACCGGCCCGCAAGGCCGCATGCCGATCCACCAACGCCCGCCACGACGCCCGCAGCAGGCCCCCGTCCACCTCACCATCGAGCGCCAGAACCATCTGCTCGACATAGACATCCACACCGTCTTCGTCGAAGAGCGAGTGGAACAACAGGCCCTCCTGAAGCGGAGCGATCGGCAGTACCTCCGCCAGCCCCGGAACCGCCTCCTCGATCTCCTCCACCCCGGCCTGGTCCAGTACCACCAGCGGGAAGTCAGACGGCGAGTACCCGCCGGCCCCCGCACAGACGTCCGCGACCAGACCGACGAGCGCGCTCGCCCACGCCTCCACCAGTCCGCGCGCCCGACCGACATCCAACAACCGCGGTGGGAACGCCAACCGCAGCTCCAGCACCGGCCCGTCCGCCGACTCCCGCACCAACCCCAGCAACTCCAGGGCATGCATCACCGGAGCCTGCGGCGCACTCCCCGCCCCAAAACCGTCGCCAGTCCCCACGCGACCGAGATAGTTGAAGCCGACCTGCGCCGACGGCAGCCCCGCCAACTCCCCAGCGGTGTCAGGATTGACGTACCGCAGCAGCCCGTAGCCGAGCCCGTCCCCGGGCACCGCGCGCACCTGCTCCTTCACCCCGAGCACCGACGCACGACCAACGGCACCCGCGCCGGCGGCCAATCGCACCGGACGCGAGGCGGTGAACCACCCCACCGTCCGCGACAGATCCATTCCCTCGGACAACGGCAACCGGCCGTGCCCCTCGACATCCACCAGGAACCCGCCGTCCACACCGGCCCACTCGCCGACCGCCCCGGCAAGCCCGGCCAGCAACACCTCGTCCACCCCGGCATGAAACGCCGCCGGCACCGCCGCCAACAGCGCGGACGTCACCTCCGCCGGGACGGTCACCGCCACCTCACGAACCGTCGCACCCACATCCACCAGCGGATCCAGCGGAACATCCGTCAGCAACTCCTGCGGACCATCCACCACCGCCCGCCATGCGGCCAGCTCAGCCACCCGCTCGGCCCGACCCGCCTCCACCGCCAACTCCCGCGCCCACGCCCGGAACGACACCGGAACCGGCTCCAACTCCACGGACCGTCCCTCGGTGAGGGCCTCATACGCGGACCACAGATCCGGCAGGAGCATCTGCCAGGACACCGCGTCTACGACCAGGTGGTTGGCCACCACGACCAGTCGGCCCGCCACCTCCGGCCCGGCATCCAACCACACCACCTGCACCATCACCCCGGCCGCAGGATCCAACCGCCCCACCGCCGCCTCGACTTGCTCGCCCACCACCGCTGCCGGATCAACCCCGACCACAGACACCCGAGCCACGAACCCGGACACATCCACCGCATCCGCCCCGGGCACCGCCAACACCCCGGACTCCGCCACCAACCGTGCCCGCAGAATTTCATGTCGGTTCATCAGGGCCGCCATCGCGTCCCGCAGCGCCGCCTCGTCCAGTCTCGCCGGCGCCTTGACCGCCATCGACTGCACGACCGCGCGAACGCCCTCGGCACCGACCCGGTCCAGCACCTCGCGCATCACCGGGGTCAGCGGCACCTCGCCGGCGGCGGAGTCCGCCGGGCGCGTGCCGTCCGCCGCGCCGTCGACCGGCGTCGCCACCGCGGCCAACCGCGCCGGTGTCCGCAGTTCGTGCACCTGGCGGGCGCCGACGACCAGACCCTCGCGGCGGGACCGCGACACCAGCAGCATCGCCGTGATCGAGTCGCCGCCAAGCGCGAAGAAGCTGTCCCCTACCCCGACCTCCTCCAGCCCCAGCACCTCGGCGAACAGGGCGCAGAACGCCTCCTCGGCGGGCGTCGCCGCAACCCGACCGGCACTCGGCGCAGCCTCCGGCACCGGCACCGGCACCGGCACCGGCAGCGCGGCCCGGTCGATCTTCCCGTTGAGGGTCAGCGGGAACACGTCGAGGACAACGACCGCCGACGGAACCATGTACTCCGGCAGGCGGGTCGCCGCGAACTCCCGTACGTCCTCACCGTCCGGGTCCCCGACGACGTATCCGACCAGCTGACCGTCCCGAACCACCACCACGGCCCGCTCGACCCGCGGGTGCGCGGCAAGGACGGCCTCCACCTCACCCAACTCCACCCGGAAGCCACGGATCTTCACCTGCGCGTCCGCACGCCCCACGAACTCCAGCTGCCCGTCCGACGTCCACCGGGCCAGGTCCCCGGTGCGGTACATCCGCCCGCTGCCGTCACCGAACGGGCACGCGACGAACCGTTCCGCCGTCAGATCCGCACGACCGATATAACCGCGGGCCAGACCCGAACCCGCGATGTACAACTCGCCCGCCACACCCACCGGAACAGGCCGCAGGAACGCATCCAGCACATAGGTACGAACATTCCCCAGAGGACGGCCGATCGCGGGCGGCGCGTCCTCACCCGTAATGCCCTCCTCCAGCAGGACGGCGGTGGTGATGACAGTGGCCTCGGTGGGCCCGTACGTGTTCCACACCCGGGCGCCCTCACGCCACTTCGCCGCGAGACCGGCCTCAAGCCGCTCCGCACCCAGCACCCAGTTCCCCACCCCCGCAACCGACGTCGGCTCCAAAGCCCCCAGCAACGACGGCACCACACTCGCCACACCCACACCGGCCGCCTCCACCATCGCGGCAAGGGCAGACGGGTCCTGCCGCTCCTCGGACGAAGCGACCGCCAACGTGCCCCCGGCGCCCAGCGTGACCGCCACGTCCAGCACCGCCGCATCAAAACTGAACGACGCGAACTGCAACGCCGTCACACCAGGCTCCACACCGAGAACGGGACCCATCGCCGAAGCGAGGTTCGCCACGGAGGCATGCGCCACCGCCACACCCTTCGGACGCCCCGTCGACCCCGACGTATAGATGACGTACGCCAGCTGGTCCGAGGTGACCTCGGGCAGCTCACCCGAGCCGGTCCCCAACTCGCCCAGCAGCACCGCCTCCACATCCGCCGACAACCGGTCTACGGTCTCCTCCGCGACCAGCACCAACTCCGCACCGCTGTCGGCCACCATGAACGCCAGCCGGTCGGACGGATACTCCGGATCCAACGGGACGTACGCGCCACCCGCCTTCCACACCGCCAACATCGCGGTCACCATCTCGGCCCCACGCGGCAGACACAGACCCACCCGCGACTCACGCCCCACCCCACGAGCGACCAGCCCACGGGCCAACGCATCCGACCGCGCATCCAACTCGCCGTAAGACAGGGCCTGTCGCCGGAACCACAACGCCGCCGCGTCCGGCGTCCGCACCGCCCACCCACGGAACCGCTCCACCACCGTCGACGCGTCCACATCCCGCGCCGTACCGCTCCACCCGCTCATCATCAGGGCACGTTCGTCATCCCCCGCCACTCCGATCCGGCGCACCGGCGCCGTCGGGTCCTCGACCGCGCGCGTGACGAATCCGGCCAGCGAGCGCTGGACCGCCCGCACCCACGCCCGGTCGTAGAGCGCCGCGTTCGCCTCGACGGTGATCTCGGTCCCCGAGCCCGTCCGGTCGATCAGCACCCCGAAGTCCTCGACCAGTCGGGTCGACACGTCCCGCGCGACGCCTCGGCAGTCACCGAAGGCCAACTCCCCTGTCCGCGGCAGGATGTTCAGGTAGGGCCCGAAGTGCCAGCGGTCGCCCTCCGGCCAGCCCAGGTCCCGGCGTAGGTGCTCGCCCCGGTACCGCTGGTGGTGGAGCAGTTCGCCGAGGGCCCCGTCGGCCGTCCGGGCGAGGTCGAGGAGGCTCGCCCCGGCCGGGACCGGGAACCGTAGGGGCAGCATGTTCGCCCGGGTGATGCGGGCCCGCAGGTCCCTCTCGCCCACGCGCCCGGTCATGGGCAGGCTGAGCAGTGCCTCGGCCGAACCGGTCATGCCGCTCACGAAGGCGCCGGAGGCGGCGGCGAGCAGCCGGGACGTCCGCAGGCCGGCGCTGTCCGCCGCGGAGCGCAGCGCGTCCGTTGCGGCGGGTGCGAGGCTGCCTGTCTCGCGCAGCACCGCTCCGGCCCCGGTCTCCTGGGGAAATCCGGAAACACCGGAAAGGCGCGGAACCTCGGCCAATTCCGGCCGGTCCGAGAATCGGTCGCGCAGATAGAGTCGGTCGTCGGTGAATTCGGGCGAGTTCCGGTACCTCGTCTCCTCGTCAAGTGCCTCACTCAGCGAAACGAACTCGGCCTCCGGATATACCGCGCCCCTGACGTGAGCCGAATACACCTCGGCGACCCGGCGCGCCATCAGTGTGCACGCATATCCGTCGAGCAGCAGGTGGTTATAGCCCTGGAACCAGCAGTACCGATGGGAATCGAGACGGAAGAGCACGAACGAGAACAGCCGCTCTCCGCGCGGATCCTCAACGCCGGCGAGTTCCTCGCGCATCCGGGTTTCCAGCCACGCCCGCGGGTCGCCGCCGCCCCCGTCCGGCTCCTCGACGCGCAGCGACCATCGCCGAGCGGGGTGCGGTACGGCGCGTGCGCTGCCGACCGCGTCCTCGGCGAATCGCACGCCCAGGATCTCCGTCTCCTCGACCGTCCGGCGCAGCGCGGCCTCGAAGGCGGGCACGTCCAGCGCGCCCGTGATCTCGACGGCCTGCCCGACGCTGTAGAGCGCGCGAGGGCCTCCGAGGCGCTGCGCGTGCCAGATTCCCTCCTGGCTGTCGGACAAGGAAAAGCTGCCACCGATTCGCTCGCTCATATCTAGGCCTAACCCCTATTCCCTCTCCATGGGCATGCAGCTGCCCAATGCACCATTTCGCAGGAAACGCAAGGAAAGAGCTTCCGCTCGGAAAGCTCCTGGGAATCCCCACCCGTGGACCGAAAATCCCGGTGAAACGTCGTCAGAGCCCGTTCACGACCGGGGCCGGTCAATCAAGACAATACCTATCGGACGGTGTCGTCCAACCCGCCGTTCTGGTCACTTGGACGCGGTGGCCGCGCGCGGCTGTGGCCAACCCTCGTATCGCTCCCCGGCCTTGACAAGGAGGGGAAAGGAGACCTCGACGACGAGTCCGCCGCCCGGCCTGGCGCGGGCGGTGAGGGTGGCGTCGTGGGCGGCGGCGATGGCGCGGACGATCGACAGGCCGAGGCCGTGGTGGCCGTCGCCGGCGGTGCGGTACATGCGCTGGAACGGTTCGAAGAGCTGGTCGACCCGGTCCTTGGGGACCTCGGGGCCGGTGTTGGAGACCGTGAGGACGGCGCGCCGGTCGTGGCGCCGCACGGTGATGTCCACGGTCCCGTCGGGAACGTTGTAGTAGGCCGCGTTGTGGACGAGGTTGGCGACCAGCCGCTCCAGGAGCGCGCTGTCGCCGGCGACCGGCGTCGGCTCGGTGCGGTCCTCGATCCGTACGCCGTGCCGCAGGGGCTCCGGAAGCTGGGTGAGCAGCACGGACTCGTTGATCTCGGCCAGGTCGACGGGCTCGGTCCGTTCCACGCCCCGTTCGCTGACGGCCAGGGTGAGGAGGGATTCCAGCAGGGCTCCCTGGTGGGTGCTGATCCGCAGCAGGCGCTCGAAGTTCTCGCGGAACGACTCGGCGGTGGCGTCGCGGTCGAGGAGGGACTCCTCCAGGAGGGCGCGTTCCACGGTGAGCGGGGTGCGCAGCTCGTGGGCGGCGTTGGCGACAAAGCGCTTGTGGGACTCCAGGGCTGCTTCGAGCCTGGCGAGGAGCCCGTCGATGCTGTCGGCGAGTTCGCTGATCTCGTCGCGGGGGCCCGCGACGGCGAGGCGCTCGTGCACGTTGCTGGCGGAGATCCGGGCGATGCCGGCGTTGAGGGTGCGCATGGGCCGGAGCACGCGCCGGGCCAGGAGCCAGCTGAGCACGATGGAGATCGCCGCCATTATGGCGAGGGCGGTGCCGGACTGCACGAGGAGGTCGTGCATCTGGACGTCGTGCAGATGCTCGGTCTGCCTGCGCAGTTGGTCGTTGAGCCACACGGTGAGGTCCTGCCCGGATCCCGGGCCTGGCCGGATGACGGTCCCCGGTGATGAACCGCCTCCCGGTAGCCCTTCGTCGTGTACGGCGGTGACGACGCTGCGGGTGGGGCGGTTGACGAGCAGATAGGTGATGCTGAGCAGGACCGCGCCGGAGGCGATGAACAGCAGCCCGAAGAGCATGGCGAAGCGGACCCGGACCCGGCGGGGCGTGAGGGGGCGGATCAGGGCTCGCACCCAGGCGGCGCCGGGGCCGCTCAGCCAGCCGTGGGCGCGAACTCGGACGCGGGCCATGAGGGTTGTTGCCATGTCAGATCCGGTAGCCCTCTCCGGGCACGGTCTGGATCACGGAGCGGTCGACGAGTTTGGTCCGGAGCCGGTTGACCGTGGCCTTGACGGTGGTGGTGCCGGGGTCGATGACCTCGTCCCACACCTTGGCGAGCAGCTCGTCGGCCGGGACGGTCCGTCCCTCGGCGCCGAGCAGGTAGGCGAGCACGCCGAACTCCTTCGCGGTGAGAGGAAGTTGGGTGCCGGCGTGGCTGGCGGTACGGCGGGCGGGGTCGAGCAGGAGGGAGCCGCGGGCAAGGACGGGTTCCCGCACGGGGTGAGCGCGGCGGCCGAGGGCGCGGGTGCGGGCGAGGAGTTCGGCCCAGGCGAAGGGCTTGGGGAGGTAGTCGTCCGCGCCGAGGCCGAGGCCCTCGACCCGGTCGGCGACGGAGGCGGAGGCGGTGAGCATGAGCACCTTGGTGCGGACGCCCTCGGCGGTGAGCTCGGCGCAGACCTCGTCACCGTGCACGTCGGGGAGGTCGCGGTCGAGGACGACCACGTCGTAGTCGACGTCGATGGCGAGGTCGAGCGCGGTCCTCCCGTCGTAGGCGGTGTCCACCGCAAGGCCCTCGCGGCGGAACACCCTGGTGATCGAGTCCGCGAGTTCCGTATGGTCCTCAACCACCAGTACCCTCATCGCTCCCCCTACGAGACACACGTCACGGACCTGAGGCTCCCCCACCCCGGGTCACACCCGGGTTACTCCCCTCACAGGCTGGCGCACCGTCACCCGCCTGGCAACAACGGCCGTCCCGCGGTCGCGCCCGTCAGATCCGGTAACCGACGTGCGGGAGCGTCTCGATGACCGGCGGATCGCCGAGCTTCCGGCGCAGTCGGCTGACGGTGACCTTGACGGTGTTGCTGAACGGGTCGGCGTCCCGGTCCCAGGCCCGTTCCAGCAGTTCCTCGGCGGATACGACGGCACCGCCGGCGGCGAGCAGCACCTCCAGGACGGCCATCTCCTTCGGCGACAGGTCCAGCTTGCGTCCGCCGCGGAGCGCGGTACGGCGGGCGGAGTCGAGCTCGATGTCGCCGCGGACGAGGACGGGAGGCACGGCGGGCTGATCGCGTCTGTCCAACGCCTGGACACGGGCGATGAGTTCGGCGAAGGAGAAGGGCTTGGCAAGGTAGTCGTCCGCGCCGAGGTCGAGGCCGTCGACGCGTTCGGCGAGGGTGCCGGCGGCGGTGAGCATCAGGACGCGGGACGGGCTGCCCTGCCGGACGAGCGCACGGCAGATGTCGTCACCGTGCACGAGCGGCAGGTCACGGTCCAGGACGACGACGTCGTAGGCCCCGCTCGACGCCCGGCTCAGCCCCTGCTCGCCGTCGTGCGCGAGTTCGACCTCCATGGCATGCCGACGCAGCCCCCTCGCGATGCTCTCCGCGAGATCCTTGTGGTCCTCCACGATCAGTACGCGCATGACCCAACTCTGGCAACAGGAGGGTCACTTAGGGGTAACAAGGGACGTAAGCGGGCTCATCGCGGTCGTGGCCTCCGACACGGACCACTCGGTGCGGGACCGGACAGTCACGGACGCGGACACCAACAGGCGCTCCCGCGGTGGTGGTTACAGCCGGCAGCCGGGCGTTGTCGGTGCTGGGTGGCAGCATCGGGCGCGGTCGGCCTGGCCGGTCATCTCGGCGGCGGCGCAGGCGGCCTGACCGTGCAGGATCGTGGTCAGGTGGCCGGCGACCCACGCTTCGGCCTCGGCCGTGCCGGGCTTGTGGAAGCAGTGCGCCGCGCCCCAGCGGTACTCCGCCACGTGCACAAGGCCGAGAAGGACGTGCAGGCCGATGCGTCGGTCGGCGGCCTGCTGCGATGTGCCGCAGCCGCGTCGTTCACCACACGCTCGCGAGGACAGAGGAGCCCCGCACCTGGTACCAGGTGCGGGGCTCTTCGTCGTCGTAGGATGCGCGGCTCCGCTCCGGGAACAGATCGCGTGCGGCCATGGTCGCAGGCGCGTCTTCCGCCCCGTCAGCGCGAGTGCCCCGCCCCCCGCGCGCGAGATGCGGGGGCAGGGCGCTCGTTCACATCAGGTCAAGAACTGACAAGTTGGCGCAGCACGTACTGCATGATCCCGCCGTTGCGGTAGTAGTCCGCCTCGCCCGGGGTGTCGATGCGGACCACCGCGTCGAACTCCACGCCCGTGTCCGTGGTGACCTTGACCGTGCGGGGGGTGGTGCCGTTGTTCAGTTCCGTGACGCCGGTGAAGGAGAAGGTCTCCTCGCCCGTCAGGCCCAGGGCCTCCGCCGAGGCGCCCTCGGGGTACTGGAGCGGGAGGACGCCCATGCCGATCAGGTTCGAGCGGTGGATGCGCTCGTACGACTCGGCGATGACGGCCTTCACGCCCAGCAGCGCCGTGCCCTTCGCGGCCCAGTCGCGGGACGAGCCCGAGCCGTACTCCTTGCCCGCCAGGACGACCAGCGGGGTGCCGGCGGCCTGGTAGTTCTGGGAGGCGTCGTAGATGAAGGAGACCGGGGCGCCCTCGACGGTGAAGTCGCGGGTGAAGCCGCCCTCCGTGCCCGGCGCGATCTGGTTGCGCAGCCGGATGTTGGCGAAGGTGCCGCGGATCATCACCTCGTGGTTGCCACGGCGGGAGCCGTACGAGTTGAAGTCGCGCCGCTCGACGCCGTGCTCCGTGAGGTACGTGCCGGCCGGGGTGTCGGCCTTGATCGCACCGGCCGGGGAGATGTGGTCCGTGGTGACCGAGTCGCCCAGCTTGGCGAGCACACGCGCGCCGGCGATGTCCTCGACCGGGCTGGTCTCCATCGTCATGCCCTCGAAGTACGGGGGCTTGCGGACATAGGTGGACCGCGGGTCCCACTCGAAGGTGTTGCCGGTCGGGATCGGCAGCGCCTGCCACTGCGCGTCGCCCGCGAAGACGTCCTGGTAGGACTTGTTGAACATGTCCTCGCCGATGGCGTTGGCCACGACATCGTTGACCTCGGCCTCGGTGGGCCAGATGTCCGCGAGGTAGACGGGCTTGCCGTCCTGGTCGATACCCAGGGCGTCCTTGGTGATGTCCACCTTCATCGAGCCGGCGAGGGCGTACGCGACGACCAGCGGCGGGGACGCCAGGTAGTTCATCTTGACGTCGGGGTTGATCCGGCCCTCGAAGTTGCGGTTGCCGGAGAGCACCGAAGCGACCGCGAGATCGTGCTCGTTGACCGCCTTGGAGACCTCCTCGGGCAGCGGGCCCGAGTTGCCGATGCAGGTGGTGCAGCCGTAGCCGACGAGGTTGAAGCCGACCTTGTCGAGGTACGGGGTCAGACCCGCCTTGTCGAAGTAGTCGGTGACGACCTTCGAACCGGGGGCGAGGGTGGTCTTGACCCAGGGCTTGCGGGTCAGGCCCTTCTCGACCGCCTTCTTGGCCACCAGCGCGGCGGCGACCATGACATACGGGTTCGAGGTGTTGGTGCAGGAGGTGATCGCGGCGACGACCACGGCGCCGTGGTCGATCTCGTACGTCGAGCCGTCGGGGGCCGTGACCGATGTCGGCCGCGTCGGTACGCCGTCGGCGGAGGCCGGGGCGTCGGAGGCCGGGAAGGACTCCTTGCCCGCCTCCTCGTCCTCGGACACGTAGTTGCGTACGTCCTCGGTGAACTTCTGCTTGGCCTCGGCCAGGACGATACGGTCCTGGGGGCGCTTCGGGCCCGCGATGGACGGGACGACCGTGGCGAGGTCCAGCTGCAGCTTCTCGGAGAAGTCGGGCTCGGCGGCCGGGTCGAGCCAGAGGCCCTGCTCCTTGGCGTACGCCTCGACGAGCGCGACCTGCTGGTCGCTGCGGCCGGTCAGCCGCAGATACTTCAGCGTCTCGTCGTCGATCGGGAAGATCGCGGCGGTGGAGCCGAACTCCGGCGACATGTTGCCGATGGTGGCGCGGTTGGCGAGGGAGGTGGCGGCGACGCCCTCACCGTAGAACTCGACGAACTTGCCGACGACGCCGTGCTTGCGCAGCATCTCGGTGATCGTGAGGACGAGGTCGGTCGCGGTGGTGCCGGCGGGCAGCTCACCGGTCAGCTTGAAGCCGACGACACGCGGGATGAGCATCGAGACGGGCTGGCCGAGCATCGCGGCCTCGGCCTCGATACCGCCGACGCCCCAGCCGAGCACACCGAGGCCGTTGACCATGGTGGTGTGCGAGTCGGTGCCGACGAGGGTGTCGGGGTACGCCTGGCCGCCCCGGACCATGACCGTACGGGCCAGGTGCTCGATATTGACCTGGTGGACGATGCCGGTGCCGGGCGGGACGACCTTGAACTCGTCGAACGCGGTCTGGCCCCAGCGCAGGAACTGGTAACGCTCCCTGTTGCGGCCGTACTCCAGCTCCACGTTCTGCGCGAAGGCCTCCGCCGTACCGAACTTGTCGGCGATGACGGAGTGGTCGATGACCAGCTCTGCGGGCGCCAGCGGGTTGATCTTCGCCGGGTCGCCGCCCAGTTCCTTCACGGCCTCGCGCATGGTGGCGAGGTCCACGACACAGGGCACGCCGGTGAAGTCCTGCATGATCACGCGTGCCGGGGTGAACTGGATCTCCTGGCTCGGCTGCGCCTGGGAGTCCCAGCCGCCGAGCGCGCGGATGTGGTCGGCGGTGATGTTCGCGCCGTCCTCGGTGCGGAGCAGGTTCTCCAGCAGCACCTTCAGGCTGTATGGGAGGCGCGCGGAGCCCTCGACCTTGTCCAGCTTGAAGATCTCGTACGACTCGTCGCCCACGCGCAGCGTGCTGCGGGCGTCGAAGCTGTTCGCCGACACGACAGTCTCCTTCATCAATGTGCGCGTACTACCGCGCCTGTACCTCTATGTGCGGCCTACCGCCGCGTGGTGCCGCCACGACCCTCGCCGATCCGCTAAGGTAAGGCTTGGTTAGGTAACCCTTACCGAGTGGCGGCCGCGGTACGCCTCGGGCAGATATCTCGATGTCGAGATAACTCTAGTACATGACCGCTGCCGGGTCATGCGCGGGCTCGGTGACCGCTCTGGACGACCACGACGTCTCAGTGTCCTACTCCTCCATCAACGTCTGCTTCCGGTCCCGTCCGCATGCGGAACGTCACGCAATTCCCCATCAGCAGCGTCAGCTTCCCCACGCAAGCATTCGCCCCCGAGTCTCTCGCGCGCGCATAGTCACTGAAGCGGCCCTCAGCAACCTCCGTATCTTGGTGCCATGACGGACGCGGAAGAACCGAAGCTCTACGTGAACCGCTGGGGCGACACATCAGATCCAGCCCCGGAGCGGCAGGGGCCCCGCCAGGACGCGTGCTCGTGCTTCGACCAGTCCAGGCCACGCCCGCGAGCCCGCGTCGGATTCCACACCGAACGGCAGGACACCTCTGCCCCGGGCTGGCAACACCTGCTGGAGCTGGTCGATGAGGCCGCCGCCGACGGGCGCGAAGAGTTCCGCCCCCTCACCGAGCTGAGCCCGGAAGAGCGGCGGCAGGTCATCACCCTGCCGCCGAGCATCGCCAGGCTGACGGCGGTCAAACACCTGGTCCTCTACGGCAGCAACTTGGTCCGCATCCCGCCCGAGATCGGATCCATGACCAGCCTGGAGGAGTTCACCCCATACACCTCATACCGACTTCACTGGTTCCCCTACGAGATCACCCGATGCCAGAAGCTGAACCGCAGCACAGTGAGCACGCGCGCATTGTTCGGCAACGAGAAGCTGCGGCCACCCTTCCCAAGGCTTCAGCCTGCCCAGGACTCCGTGGCGGACCTCGATCTGGAGAACCTGGATCCCCGGCAATGGGGCATCACCGCCATCCATCGCTGCGGTGTCTGCAACCATCCGATCGCACAGAGCGGATTCCATCAGGTATGGATCTCGCTACGCGTGGCCACCGACGTGCTTCCTCTGCTGGTCAGCGCCTGCTCGTCGGCATGTATCGCCGAACTGCCCGACGGTGCGGAGGGCTACATCCCCACACCCCACTCAGGCGGTCGAGTCGCTCAGCCGGCGTCCGACTGGGACTGACCAGCCGACGGGACCGCCAACGCCGCGGCCGATCTCACGTGATCGTTTGCCAACCAACTCAGTCGTGGCAGGTCAGCGCGATCCAGGCGACTGACTTCAGTGTCAAAGGACATCGGCTCTCCCGCCGGGCCGTCGTACGCTGTCGCGTCACCCGCCCGGAGGATCCGGTCCGCCGGACCGGTCGCCGGGCGGGAGCGGACGTGCCGCACGAGGCGTGCCCGTCGAGCCGTTCCCGGCGGACCCTCCTCGGATACCGGGAGATGATCACTCTCGAATGCCGCCGATGTGTCCCGGAGCTAATCTGGCGCTGTCCGAGTCGCCGGCGCGGAACGCCCAGTCGTGGCCACCGCCTCGGCGCACCCGACGCTTCACTGCACCGAACGCCTTAACCGCGTGGCGCGGACTCGCCATGCGACACGGCGGGACCGCCGCCGTCCACCACCCTGGACTCCTCAACATCACCGTCGAAGGAGACCGCTCGTGAGGACTCATCGCAAGGCGTCCGCGGCCCTTGCCGTCACCGCCGCGCTCGTGATGCCGGCCATGACCACCACGGCATTCGCGCGGGACGGCTCCGACCTGGTCGAGGCAGGGGGGTGGTTCGCACAGGTCTCCGCCCTCCAGCTCTCGAACGCGCTGACGTACGACGTGACGAAGGTGCCCGTGGGCTCCCGCGTCTCCGTCGTCCAGCAGGGCAGCGAGAAGGGCGGCGGGCAGGGCAGCGGGCAGGGCCGTGAGCACGCCGGGGATCAGGCCGGGGAGCAGGCCGGCGGGGCGATCACCACGGTCCGGCTCAGGGTGAGCGGTCTGCTCCCGGACCGTATGTACGGCGCGCATGTGCACACCGGGCCGTGCGGCCGGACCCCGGAGGCCGCGGGGCCGCACTACCAGAACGTCGAGGACCCGCAGCAGCCGTCCACCGACCCCGCCTACGCGAACCCGGAGAACGAGGTCTGGCTGGACTTCACCACCGACGCCGAGGGCCAGGGCGCCGCCGAGTCCCGGCACGACTGGCGCTTCCGGCCGGGCGGGGCGCGTTCCGTGGTCATCCATGAGCACCACACCTCGACGTCCCCCGGTCAGGCGGGGACTGCGGGGGCACGGCTCGCCTGTCTCACCGTGCCCTTCGAACCGTCCGCCGGCGAGTGAGCTGATACGTCCCGGTCGTGTACGTCCCGGTCGTGCCGGAGCGGCGTTCGGCGTTCGTATCCGTACGAGACGCCGCCCGGCACCCGGTCCCGGTGCGCGGGCCGACATACTTGGTCCAGGACCGGAGCCACGGGAGGCGCCCGTACCCGGCACTCCCGTATCAGGAGATCGAGTTCGTTGACCGCCGCACCGACCCCACGCCCCGCACAGCCCCACGCGGAGCCCCCGGCACAAGCTCCAGCCCCGGCACCGGCACCGGCACCGGCACAAGCTCCGGCACCGGCACCGGCACCAGCCCGGTCACCAGCCCCCGTACGGGCACCAGCCCCGGTACCGGCCGGGGCACGGCCGCGCGCCGCGCTCGCCATGGCACCGGATGTCGCGGACTCCGTCCTCGGCCCCGACGCGCTGACCGCCCTGCGCGCCGTGTGCGATCTGGCGCCACCGCCCGTCCTCGACGACTTCACCACCGACCGGGCCCGCGCCACGCTCGCGGACGTCGAACTCCTCGTCACCGGCTGGGGCTGCCCGCCCCTGGACGCGGCCGTCCTGGAGACGGCACCGCGGCTGCGCGCCGTCGTCCACACCGCGGGATCGGTCCGCGGCCATATCACCGAAGCCTGCTGGGAGCGCGGGATCGAGGTGTCCTCGGCCGCCGCGGCCAACGCCCTTCCGGTGGCGGAGTACACCGTCGCGATGATCCTGCTGTCCGGCAAACGCGCCCTGGAGCGCGCCCGCGACCACCGCGCCGCGCGCCGCCGCCCGGAGGCACCCCGTACCCCCGCCAAAGTGGGCAACTACGGCCGTACGGTGGGGATTCTGTCCGCCTCCCTGATCGGCCGGCGCGTCATCGAACTGCTGCGGCCCTACGATCTGCGGGTGCTGCTGCACGATCCGTACGTCGATGACGAGGAGGCCGCCGCGCTCGGCGTCCGGCGGGTGGAGCTGGGTGAACTGTTCGCGCTGAGCGACACCGTGAGCGTGCACACCCCGCTGCTGCCCGCGACCCGTGGTCTCGTCAGCCGTGAACTCCTGCTGTCGATGCGGCGGGACGGCGTTCTCATCAACACCGCGCGCGGCGCCGTCATCGATCAGGACGCCCTCGTCGACGTGCTCCGGGCGGAACGGATCCGGGCCGTCCTCGATGTCACGGATCCCGACGAGCTGCCGCCGGACCATCCGCTGTGGGAGTGCGGGAACGCCGTCATCACCCCGCATCTCGCCGGCTCGGAGGGCAATGAGCTGCGGCGGCTGGCCGATCTCGCCGTCGGTGAAGCCGCCCGCTGGGCCGCGGGCGACGGCTTCGCCCATCCCGTACGACGCGAAAGGCTGGCCTTTCTCGCATGAGCGCACCCCGCGAAGTCCGGGAAGTCCCCGGGTTCCCGCCGCCCGCCGAGAACCGTGCGCTGAGTCCCCTCACCGGCTACACCCGGGCGCACTGGGAGGCCACCGCCGACGGTCTGCTGCACGCCGCCTGGCAGTGGGCCACCCCCGGCCGCGCCCTGCTCGACCTGCCCGGCCGGCCCTCCGTCTCCGGTGTGCGGTCGGACGGTCTGGAGGGGTACGCCCGTACGTTCCTCGCCGCCGCCTTCCGGGTCGCGGGCGCGGGCGGCGAGGATCCGCACGGCTGGCTCGACCGGTACGCGGACGGGCTCGCGGCGGGGACCCGTACCCCCGGCCGGGACGACACCGAGTCCTGGCCGTACGTCCTCGGCCACGATGTGCGCGGGCAGCCGATGGTCGAGTCCGCGTCCGTCGCCATCGGGCTGCGGCTGACCAGGAAGTGGCTCTGGGACCGGCTGGATCCGGGGGTGCGGGACCGCGCCGAGGAGTGGCTGCGGGGCACGCTGCGGCACACCCCGGCCCCCAACAACTGGTATCTCTTCCCGTACACCGTCGCCGGATTCCTGGAGTCGGTGGGACGCGGCGACGCCGAGACGGCACGCGCGCGGGAGCGTGCGCTCGGTCTGCTGGAGGGGTGGTACCGAGGACAGGGCTGGTACGCCGACGGCGACGGGCGCGCCTTCGACCACTACAACGGCTGGGCGCTGCACTTCTATCCGGTGCTGGACGCCCATCTCGCGCGTCTCGACGCCGGTCCGCGCGACGCCCATGCCCTTGCGGCCCATCTCACCGACGGCGCCACGGAGCCGGACACGCGAACTCGTCTCGGCGCGCGGCTGCGTGAGCATCTGGAGAGTTTCTCGCTGCTGTTCGGCGCCGACGGCGCCCCCCTCCACTTCGGCCGCTCGCTCACCTACCGCTTCGCGGCCGGCACGGCAGTCGCCCTGGGCGCCGTCACCGGGCACACCCCGCTCGCTCCCGGTGTCTCGCGGCGGCTGCTGAACGGATCGCTGCGCTACTTCCTCGACCGGGGCGCCGTCGGCGCGGACGGTCTGCTCGGTCTGGGCTGGCACGGGCCCCATGTCCCGACGCTCCAGCGCTACTCGGGTCCCGCCTCGCCCTACTGGGCGTCCAAGGCCTTTGTCGCGCTGCTCGCGCCCCAGGACCATCCGCTGTGGACGGCCACCGAGGAACCCGCGCCCAGCGAAGGCCCCGACCGGGTGCTCTCCCTGCCCGCGCCGGGGCTGCTGATCCAGTCCACGGCGGCGGACGGGATCGTACGGCTGCACAACCACGGCAGCGACAACGTCCGGCCCCACGAGGGCGAGTCGGCGGCGGAGGACGACCCGCACTACGGCCGACAGGCCTACTCCACCAGGACGGGGCCCACCTCGCCGGAGAACATCGCGGACAACCACTTCGGCGTCGAGATCGCGGGGGTGGGCAGTGTGCGCCGCCGTATCCGCCCGCTGGGCGCCGGACACGGCGACGGCTGGGGCTGGGCCGCCTCCTGGCATCTGCCCGTCTTCGTGACCGGGCCGCCCGCGGCACCGGGACTGCGGGTCGAGAGCGTCACCGTGGTCAGGGGGCGGTACGAACTACGCGTACACCGTGTCGTCGGCGCCCCGCCCGGAACGCGCGTACGGCAGACGGGCTGGGCGACCGGCCCCGGCCCCGGCCCCGGTGACAGCACGGGCGAGGGGGCCGCGGGCGGCGACAGGGCCGAAGTCGGCGACGGCGTACGGTCCGCTCTGTTCGGGCTGTCCGGCTGGGAGTCGCCGGACGAGCCACGGGCACCGCAGGGTACGGCGTTCACACGCTGGGTACGGGTGCCCCGGCTGACCGCCGAGGCCGAGGGGACGGCCCTCTTCGCCGCCCTCGCCCTCCTCACCGCCGAGCCCGGCCCCGCCCCGCTGTCCGAGGTCGTGAGCGAGGTCCGTACACCGGGCGTCGACGGGAGCGCGATCGAGGTGACCTGGGCGGACGACGGCTCGACAACCCGCGTCGGTTTCGACCCGCTGACGGTCCACCACGGCTGAGGGCAGGACGGATCGGGGGACGGACCCAAGGGACGGGCCGGGAGAACCGGAGACCCGACGGGAGGCCCGGCGGCGCGGTGTACCGCGCTGCCGTGCGGCTACGGCAGGAGCAGCAGCTTGCCCGTGGTCGCGCGGGATTCGATGTCGCGGTGGGCCCGCGCGGCCTCGGCCAGTGGGTATCTCCCCCCGACGGGGACCTTGAGCTGTCCTGTCCCGACCAGTTCGAAGATCTCGGCCGTCCGGGCGAGCAGGGCCTCCCGCGTCGGGATGTGATCGCGGAAGACCGGGTAGCAGACCTTGACGCTCTTCGGCAGCTCGCGCATGGTCACGACCGGGGACTCGCCGATCAGCGGGCCGTAGTACAGCACGGTGCCGTGCCGGCGCGCCACCCTCAGAGAGGCGCGGAAGGTGGTCTCGCCACCGCCGTCGTAGACCTGGTGCACGCCCTCGCCGTCCGTCAGTGCCATGACGTCCTTCACGAACCGGTCGCCGGTGGACACCAGCACATGATCGGCGCCCGCCGCCCGTGCCACATCCGCCTTGGCCTCGCGGGAGACCAGACCGATGACCACACCGCCCCGGAGCTTGATCAGCCGGGTGAGCTGCTGGCCGAGACCGCCGGCCGCCGCGTGCACCAGGGTGATGTCACCCGGCCCCACCGGGGCGGCCTCGGTCACGAAGTGATGGGCGGTGAGGCCCTGCATCATGACGCCCGCCGCCATCTCGTCCGTCAGGGACTCGGGGACCGGTACGGCGCCGGCCGCCGGCAGCACGATCTGTTCGGCGTAGGAGCCGTAGGCGTACACCCAGGCGACCCGGTCACCGATGGCGAAGTCCGTCACACCCGCGCCGAGCGCGCTCACCCGCCCCGCTCCCTCGACACCGGGCACGAACGGCACCCCGACGCCCGGCGGGCCGAAACGGCGGCTGCCGGTGTCCATGAAGTTCACCCCCGCGACGGTGATGTCCACCCGTATCTCTCCGGCGCCCGGTACCGGGGACGGCCGCTCCGCCGGCCTCAGCACCTCGGGACCGCCCAGTTCCTCGACGACAATCGCGCGCATCGCCCGCGCCCCTCTCTTCGGTCAGGTCTTCCTGTCGGCCCTCGGCCGGCTCTCCGGCCGGTCTTCAGCCGGTCTCCGGTCGACAGCCCCACCATCGCGCGCTTAAAATAGACCGGCAAGTCCAGAATCATGGTTTCCGGAAGCCGGAAGGACGGCCGACATGGCGAGGACGCTGACCGCCAAGGGGGCCGCGACCCGGCAGCGGATCATCGACGGCGCGGCGGCCGAGATCCGTGACCGCGGGGTGCTGACCACCACGCTCGACGACGTCTGCCGCAGGACCGCCACCAGCAAGGGCCAGCTCTTCCACTACTTCCCGGACGGCCGGGAGCAGCTTCTGCTCGCCGTCGCCGAGCAGGAGGCCGAGCGTGTGCTGGAGGACCAGCAGCCGCATCTCGGCCGGCTGACCACCTGGGACGCGTGGCAGGCCTGGCGGGACGCGGTCGTACGCCGCTATCAGCGACAGGGGATGAACTGCCCCCTGGGTGTGCTGATCACCGAGCTGGGGCGCAGCACGCCCGCCGCGCAGGCGGTGACCGTGCGGCTCATCGAGCAGTGGCAGCACGAACTGCACGTGGGCATCGCCGGGATGCAGCGGAGCGGCCATATCTCGGCGGACCTCGACGCCGGACGCACCGCCGCCGCGATCGTCGCGGCCATCCAGGGCGGTGTCACCATCCTGATGTCCACCGGCGGCAGCACGCATCTGGAGGCCGCGCTGGACACCTCGCTGCTCTTCCTCCGCCTCGCGCGCTGACCGCACTGGCCGCACTGACCGCGCCGGCCCCAGTGACCGCGCCGGCCGACCGTGTCGGCGGAGAGCGACGTTGACAGAGCGCGGGCGGGCTGGCTGTAATGGGACGCGTGTCGCGTGACACCGGTCGAAGAGCAGTGGGCGGACCGGCGGTTGGGCGGACACCTGTCAGCAAGGAACGACTCCATGAGCGCACACTCCACCAGCCTCGTCTGATGTGAGCCGCCGCCGCGCGCTGGACGCCGCCGCGCGTTCCTTGCCCCCCTCTCCGTCCTTCGTGGTGCCCCGCACCGCCGTGTGACGTCCTGAGTTCCTTCCTCCGGGCGAGGTCCGTATGTGGTGCGCGGTCAGCCGCCCTCACCACCCCCGCCGCCGTCACCGCGGCCCCACACACGTCCGGAGAGCCGACGCCGTATGCCCATGTCCTCCCCTCATCTGTCCTTCAACCAATCGATCATCGACGAGTTCCGGGCCAACGCGGGAAAGGTCGGTGGCCCCTTCGAGGGCGGCGATCTCCTCCTGCTGACCACCACCGGCGCCCGGTCCGCGACGGAGCACACCGTTCCGCTCGGCTTCGTCCGCGCCGACGGCCTGCTGCTGGTCGTCGGTTCCGCCGGTGGAGCGGACCGTCATCCCGCCTGGTATCACAACCTCCTCGCCCGTCCCATGGTGCGGGTGGAGATCGGCACCGAGGTGTTCGAGGCGATCGCGGTCCCCGCCGAGGGCGCACGGCGCGAGCCGCTGTTCGAGCAGATCGTCCGCGCGGCGCCCGGATACGGTGACTACCAGGCCCGTACCGCCCGGATCCTGCCGGTCGTCGCGCTGGAACGGTCCGGTCCCGAGCCCGGGGAGGGTCCGGAACTGGTCGTCGACCTGGCCGGCAAGCTCCGGGAGATCCACACCTGGCTGCGCGCGCAGTTGCGGCAGGTACGGGCAGAGGCCGATGCCCACTTCGCCGGCGCCGGAACCGGCGCGGATACCGGGACCGGCCAAGGCACCGGAACCGGCCACCGGATCGGTCTGGGGCTCCAGCTCCGGCAGCACTGTCTGGCCTTCTGCCAGTCCCTGGAGTTCCATCACCGCAGCGAGGACGCGCACATGTTCCCCGGACTCGCACGTCACTACCCGCAGCTGCGCGATGTCTTCGACCGGCTCGGCGAGGAGCACCGTACGCTCGCACGCGTCCAGGCCGAACTGCTCACCCTGCTCGGCGGGATCGGTACGGCCGACCCACGGCGGTTCCGTGCCGAACTGGACCGGATGACAAGGGAGTTGCACGACCATCTCGACCGCGAGGAGGAGTCGCTGCTCCCGCTCCTGGCCGGCATCCCACTGCCGCCCCCGCCCGGCACAACGTCCGGCACGACGTCCGGCACCGCCGGGTGACCGGATCCCCCCTACGGCGTCGGCACGTTGTACGACATCAGGGCCACCTGCCCCGATGACACCCGCAGTTCGGTGATCGCGCAATTGCGCATCCCCGGGAGCACCCGGCGGTACTCGCTCCCGGGGATACCGAGCAGCCGGCACAGCACCAGCCGGAACAGGGTGTTGTGCGCGACGGCCAGGACCCGGCGGCCCTGATGGGTCCCGGCCAGCCGCAGCAGCGCGGCGGCGCCCCGGGCGGCGGCGGCCTCCGGGTCCTCGCCGCCCGGCAGCGGACACGCGGCCGGGTCACGGCGGAAGTCCGCGACCTCCCGTGGATACGCCACTTCGAGTTCGGCGATGGTCCGGCCCTCGGCGACCCCGAAGTCCAGCTCGGTCAGGTCGGGTTCGACGACGGCGTCCAGACCCGTGGCGCGGACGGCGGGTCCGGCGGTGCGGCGGGCCCGTGAGAGCGGTGAGGTCACGATCGCGTCAAGGCGGGCGCCCGCCGCCCAGACACCGAGTCCTTCGGCCTGCTCGACACCGCGCGGGGTCAGCCCGATGTCGCTGATCCCGGCGTAGCGGTTCTCGTCGTGCCAGACGCTCTCCCCGTGCCGGGCCAGGAAGAGGGCCGTGGAAACGGGAGATGCCGCGGGCCCGGGAGATATCGACGCCGTCATCCGTGCTCCCGTGCGTAGGCGGCCGTCGCCGGGGGCAGCCAGCCGCGCCGTTCGAGCGCGTCCACCAGATTGACGAAGGGCCCGGCGAAGCGCGCGCTGATCCTCGGCCGCGGATCGAGGATCGTCCGTACCCGGACCATGCCCCGTACGGCGGACAGCGACGAGGGCTCGCCGCCCGACCGCACACCGTGCGCCGCGAGCACCGCCATCCCGAGCGCGGAGTCCGTGTGTTCGGGGACCGTCGCGGTGAGCCCGAGGACGTCCGCGCGGAGCTGGTTCCAGTACGGGCTGCTCGTGGCGCCGCCGGTGAACGCGATCGGCGACTGGGCCGGGGCGCCCAGAAAACGGATATAGGCGAGACAGAGCCGTTCGACCAGTGCCACGCCCTGGAGCAGCGCGGCATAGCGATCGCCGTCGTCGGCGGGCCTGCCCAGTACGAAGGGTTCGGCGTCCGCCGCCAGGAACGGGAAGCGTTCCCCGCGCGAGACGAGGGGATACGCGACGACGCTCGCCGGCTCGTGCTCGGCGGCGAGCCGGTCGAGCCGGTCGAGGTCCGCCCCGGGGAAGGCCCGGGTCAGGGCGCCCGCGCCGACACTGGAGGCGCCGCCGGGCAGCCAGTGTCCGTCCGGTGAGCGGTGGTTGTAGAGCACCCCGGCGGGATCGTGGAGCGGGTCCTCGGTGACGCCCTTGAGGACGAGGGTGGTGCCGAGGACGGTGTTCCACTGTCCGACGCCCCAGGCCCCGGAGCCGAGTTGGGCCGCGCACCCGTCGGTCATCCCCGCGATGACCGGAGTGCCCTCGGCCAGCCCCGTACCGGCCGCCGCCTCCTCGCACACCGTACCGATCCTGGTGCCCGGGGCCACCACGTCGGGGAAGTCGAGAAGGGACAGTCCGAGCCGGTCGTGGACGGCCGTGGGCCAGGTACGGGTGTGCAGGTCGTAGCCGGTCTTGAGGGCATGGCTGGAGTCGGCCGGCACGGGACGCCCGACCAGCCGGGTGGTGATGAAGTCGGACTGGTGGCAGACGCGCGCGCCCTTGAGCCCGGACCCGGCGCCGTCCCGCCGTCCCTCGCGCTCGGCGCGGGTGAGCCAGAGGAGTTTGGCGAGGGCCCAGGTCGGCTGGATGCGATGGCCGAGTGTGCGCCACACCTCCGCGCCGGCCTCCTGCGCCTCCCGTGCCTCGCTCGCCGCCCTGCCGTCGTCGTACATCAGCGCGGGCGTCAGGGGGGTCCCCCGGGAGTCGGTCAGCAGCACGGTGCCCGAGGTGGCGCACACCGCGACTCCCCGTACGCGCGCGGCGGAGAGCGTACGCAGGGTCCGGCGGACGGCGGCGCGGGTGCTCTCCCACCAGTCGGACGGGAGCTGTTCATGGCGGTTGCCGTCGCGCCGGCCGGTGAGCGGGGCCGAGCCGCGGCCCAGTACGTGTCCGTCGTCGGTGACGGCCAGGGCACGCACGCTCTGCGTCCCCAGGTCGATCCCCATCCACACGTCCTTGTGGCGTGCGTCCGTCACAGATTCCCGCCTTCCACGTCCCGTCGCCTGCCGGTCGTCTTCTCGTCGCCCGCTGGTGATCTCACGATGCTTTTCACACGGTGACCACGATGGTGCACCAGGGGGCGCGCACGGGGGTCCACAGGACCCGGATTCCCTTGTCTCACCTGGTGAGGACAGTGGGACGGCAGCGGACAGCACCGGTCGACGGGTTGACCCGATCGCCGCCCGTGGTGAACACTGCCGAACGGTACATCAACAATCTATGTTATATCCTCAGAGCTTCATGTTATTGATGAGGTGTCTCGGGCGGAGGAGCACACACGTCCTCACCTGTCCCGTGCACGACGGATCGGAACAGGACCGGGGAATGTCACAGGACAAGAGCCAGCGGGGCCCCATACAGCGGCGCCGGGAGATCTCCGACCATGTGCTGACCGAGGGGTCGGCATCGGCGGCGGACCTGGCGGAGCGGTTCGGTGTGAGTCCGATGACGATCTACCGGGACATCGACGAGCTCGAACGCGAAGGTGTGGTACGCAAGTTCCGGGGCGGGGTCACCGCGCAGCCCTCCGGGGTGTTCGAGAGCAATGTGGCCTACCGCAAGAATTCGATGCGGGCGGAGAAGGAGGCACTCGCCGCGAAGGCCGTCACCCTCATCGAACCCGGGATGTCCGTGATGATCGACGACTCGACCACCGCGCTCGAACTGGCCAGGCTCCTCCCCCGTATCGAGCCGCTGACCGTCGTCACCAACTTCCTCGAAGCGCTGAATCTGCTGGCCGACGAGCGCGGTCTCCATCTGATGGCCCTGGGCGGCGACTACGACCCGCTGCACGACTCCTTCCTCGGGGTGCCGTGCGTGGAGGCCGTCGAGGCGCTGCGGGTGGATCTCTGCTTCGTGTCCACCTCGTCCGTGTACGGCGACTACGCCTTCCATCAGGAACAGCGCATAGTCGCGGTCAAACGCGCGATGCTGAAGTCCGCCGGGCGCACGGTGCTGATGATCGACCACTCCAAGCTCACCCGCACCGCGCTGCACCGGCTGGCCCCGCTCTCCACCTTCGATCTGGTACTGGTCGACGACCGCACACCGCCGGAGGCCCTGCGGGCCCTCGACGAGAGCGGTGTCCGGTACGAACTCGCCCCGACCTGAGGGCCCCTGGCCTTCCCTTGAGGGCCCCTGGCCTCCCCGCCCCCACGCTTCCCCCTCCGCACTCCCCACCCCTGGGCCGATCCACCGCCAAGGAGACCTGGCCGATGAGAATCCTCGCCGCGGGCGACCACTTCGTCACCCCCGAACTGCTCACCCGGGAGCTGACGGCCGAGATCGGCACCGCTCACACGATCGACGGGATGCGCCTGCCCTGGCCCCTCACCCCCTTCGGGCCGGTCGCCGAGGTGGACGAGGCGTCGGGTGACGAGGAGACACTCCTCGCGGCGCTCGACGGGGCACGGATCTGCGTGACCCAGATGGCACCGGTGACCGGAAAGGTCCTCGACGGGTCACCGGATCTGCGGCTGGTGGTCGTCGGCCGGGGCGGGCCCGTCAATGTCGATCTGGACGCGGCGAAGGAGCACGGCGTCCAGGTCTGCAACACCCCCGGACGCAATGCCGCCGCCACCGCCGAGTACACCGTCGGACTGCTGCTCGCCACGATGCGCCGTATCCCGGAGACCTCGGCGGCGCTCGCCGAGGGGCGCTGGGCGGGCGAGTTCTACACGTACGGCAACTGCGGACCCGGTCTCGCCGGCGCGACCGTCGGACTGATCGGCTGCGGCGCGGTCGGCAGCCGGGTGGCGCGAGCCCTGACCGCCCTCGGCTCGGACGTCCTGGTGTACGACCCCTACGCCGACCCGGACGCCCTGCGCGAGGTGGGCACACCCGTCACGGGTCTGGAGGAGCTGCTGCGCCGGTCCGCCGTCGTCTCGCTGCACGCGCGGCTGACACCCGAGACGCGCGGACTGCTCGGCGCCCGGGAACTCGCCCTGCTCCCCGACGGCGCGGTCGTGGTCAACTGCGCGCGTGGCGCTCTCCTGGACGAGGACGCCCTGTGCGACGCCCTGGAGTCGGGCCGGCTCGCCGCGGCCGGACTCGATGTGTTCGCCGTGGAGCCCCCGCCGCCCGGCTCCCGGCTGCGCTCGGCCCCCCGGCTGGTGATGACGCCCCATCTGGCGGGCGCGAACAAGTCGGTCGCGCACAACGCGGCACGCGTCGCCGCCGCCGAGGTCGGCCGGTTTCTGCGTGGCGAACCGCTCGCCCACCGTGTCGTCTGAGGAGAACGCCGTCCGCACGTCCATCAGTCGGGGAAGGGGCTGCACAGTGTTCGTCGGCCTGGACATGGGAACCTCGGTCGCGAAGGCGGCGGCCTTCGACGAGGACGGCACCGCGCTGCGCGTGGAGTCGACACCGATCTCGCTCGGCGGGCGCGGTGACCGGGTGGAGCAGAGCGTCGAAGAGGTCGTACGGGCCGCCTCCCGTGTCCTGGGAGCGGTGACCGAGGGCCGGGCGCCCGCACTGGTCGCCCTCACCGGCCAGGGCGACGGGCTGTGGCTGGTCGACGCCGGGGGACGGCCCGTACGCCCCGCGCTGTCGTGGATGGACGGCCGGGCCGGTGATCTCGTCGCGGGCTGGATGGCCGACGGTACGGCGGAGCGGCTCTACCGCCGCACCGGCAATGTCCTCTTCCCCGGCTCCCCCGGCCCCCTCATGGCCTGGCTCGACCGCAACGAACCGGAGTCCCTGGACGCCGCCACCACCGCCGCGTGCTGCAAGGACGTCCTCCATCTCCGGCTCACCGGCGAGCGCGGCACCGATCTCTCCGACGCGTCGGTGCCCTTCCTCGATCCCCGCACCCGTACCTACTCCCCCGAGGTGCTGGCGGCCCTCGGACTCGGACACCGCGCGGATCTGCTGCCCCCGATCGCGGCGGACCTGCCGTACGGAGAGGCCACCGGCCGTACCCCCGGACTGGCCCAGGGGACCCCGGTCAGCTCCGGTCCGTACGATCTGCCCGCGTGCGCGATCGGCGCGGGCGTGACCGAACCGGGTGACGGACTGCTCATCGTCGGTACGACCCTGGCGTGCGAGGTCGTGGTGGAACGGGTCGCGCTGGACGAGGACCCGGTCGGATTCCATCTCGCCACGGCCCGGCCCGACCGCCATCTGCGGGCCCTGCCCGCGATGACCGGGACCGTCGCGCTCGACTGGGTGCTCGGTCTCACCGGCACCTCCCACGAACAGGTCTCGGGGCTGCTGGACACGACCCCGCGCGGGGCCCACGGCGTGGCCGCGCTGCCCTATCTGTCGCCCTCCGGCGAACGCGCGCCCTTTGTGGACCCCACCGCGCGGGCGGAGTTCACGGGCCTCGATCTGCGGGCGTCGCGCGCCGATCTGGTACGGGGCATGTGCGAGGCGATCGCCTTCGCGGCCCGGCACTGTCTGGAGGCCGCGGGGCTCACTGGCGAACTGGCCGTCTGCGGCGGCGGCGCGCGCAGTCTGGCGTGGCTGCGGGTCTTCGCCGATGTGCTCGGCCGTCCGCTGCGGGTCGCCCGTGGACCGGAACCGGGCGCGCGGGGGGCGGTGCTGGCCGCGGTCGCGGCTCAGGGCGCGGAGTTCGGACCCGGCCTGGACACCGCCGCGTGGACCGCGCCGGACACGGTGGTGGACCCGGATCCGGCAGGGGTGGAGTTCTACGAACAGGCCTACGCCGACTATCTGTTCAGGGTGGAGAGCGCGCGGGAGCGGTGGCGGGGGCCGACGGAGGGGAGTTGACCGGCTCCGCACGCCGCCGTGTTCCGGGCTCCGGGTGCTCAGTGTCCGCCCCCGTCCTCGCTCCCCGTGGAACCGAGCAGCAGCCGTACGGGACCCATCAGACCCGTGACCCGCTGTCCGGGGAAGACGAAGTGGGTCGGGCTCGTCGCGTCCAGGTGCGGTGCGAGCGTGCCGAAGACGGTGATCTCGATCTCCTGGGCGCCGGGTCCGACCAGCCCCGTGACATCGAAGACATACGGGGCGCACACCCGCACCCCGGCCGCGACACCGCCGATCCGTACCTCCGCCGTGCCGCGTACCCGGCCGAGATCGAGAGAGACCCGCCGCTCGGCGGGGCCGCCTGCCTCGTCGCCCATGGCCTCGGCGGGCACCGTGACCACACGGCGGTAGCGCACTCCCCCGCTGTACTCGGCGAGGCCCCGCGCCTCCCAGTCGCCCGTCCGGATCAGCCCGGGGCCGACCTCGCAGCGCAGGGGACCGGCCAGGGCGGCGCCGCCCTGACGGCCGGGACGGGTCACCACGCGCAGGGCGGCGGTGCGTGGTCCGGAGGGGCCGTCGGCCGGCAGATCGACGGTCACCGTGCGCACGCCGTCGGCGCCGGTACGGCCGGTCGTCGCCGGGTGCTCGTGGCCGTCCACGAACACGCTTGTCCCGCCGTACGCGCTCACCGTCAACCGGAGCGTGCCGGGGGGCAGTTCGCACCACAGCCACTCCGTCCCCGCGACGGCTCCCGGGACCGCGAAGCCGACCGGGACCACCGTGCCGTCGTCGGCGTCCGGGTCCAGCCAGGCGGCGCCGGGCAGGGGGTGCGGCCTGCGCCGCAGATACAGCGCGGCCGGGTCCCCGATCTGCCGGCGGCGCACCGCGACCGGCGTCCGTCCGCCACCGCGCCCGTCCCCGCCCACGTCCTCGCCACCGCGCTCGGCCCACCAGGTGGCGTCGCTGTGCGTGGCCGCGACCACGCGGTCGTGGTCGTCGTACAGCACCGCGTCCACCAGGACGGCCGGATCGGCGCCGTCGGCGCTCTCCACGGTGATCTCGTTGTCCCCGGCGCGCAGAGCCGCCGCCACCTCGTGCCGCCGTACGCGCGGCACGGCGTGTTCGGCGTACGGGTCGAAGCCGCCCTGCCTGCCCATGACATGGCCGTTGACACGCAGGACACACCGTCCGCGCGCCGCGACCTGGACGACGGCCCGGCTCGGCACCGCCGCGAGGGTCAGGGTCGTACCCACGGTGGCCCGCCCATCGCCGGTCTCCGCGCGGGGACCGTCCGCGAGGGGACCGTCCGCGAGGATCCACTCGGGACGCCGACAGCGTTCCGGGTCCCGGACGAGCGCGATGTGCGCGCGCAGATCGCCGTCCTGATCGGGCGTCAGGTCCAGTTCGAGGAGATGGCGGCCCGCGGCCAGCCGGACCGGTCCCATGGCGAGATGGCCTCCGCCGTCCAGCTCCACACGCGCACCGCCGAGCCTGGCCGCCTTCGCCGCCGCCGCCCCGACCGCGAGATATCCGTCGAAGTCCTCGTCCAGCAGCAGATCGGACCGTACGCGTGCCGTCGCCCCGGCGGCCGTCGGACCGACAAGGACGAACTCCTCCGGCACATGGCCCTTGGGTCCGAGGACCTCGCGGTGGACCGGATCCTTGTGGATACCCCGGCTGTCGGACCACGAGAGGGTGGACCGGAGGCCGCCGTCCGCGCCCAGCACGACCGCGCGCGGCCCGAACGTCGCGTGGACCGGCGGCCCGTCCGGACCTTCGGCGCCGCCCTGCCGGAAGGTACGGCACTCGGTGACCGCCGTGGCACCGGGCGGCCCGGCAGTCGGGCCGGTCACGGGCCGGGTGAAGTCGCCCCAGGTGTTGTCGAGGGTCGGTACGAGCGTCATCTCCCACTCCGCGTCCGCCGGGATCTCGACCGTCGGGATCACGGCCGCCGTACGGAAGGGCCCCGGCGCGGTCACCGGCCCGGTCCCGGGCTGTCCCTCGGACCCCGGGGTCCATGAGCCGCGCGCGGGAAGGACCAGCACCGCCGCGGGTCCGGTGTCGAAGGGCACCTCGATGTCCACGGCCCGTGGCTCGTCCTCGGCCTGCCGGACCGGCAGCGTACGCGGCGGACCGCCGAACGGATCAAGCAGTACGGCCGGGCCCCCGGTGCCGAGGACCCGCACCCGCGCGGTGCGCGCGTACCGGTCGGGGTCGAAGTCGTAGCGCGCGTCGAGCCAGCCGAGCGCGGCGCCTCGCGCGTCGGGGGCGGCGACGGCCGCGCGGGTCGCACGGGGGGACGCGGCGGTCAGGAACACCACCGTGGCGTCGTCCACCCGGCGCGCCAGCGCGGGCACCGACGCCCGGACGGCCGGACGGGACGCGGTAAAAGACGGGCGGGGCGCGGTGAGCGCCTGGCCCAGATCCGCCGCCGACGGTACGAAGACGGCCCTCCCCTCGGCGAAGCACGCGCGCAGTTCGTCCCGCACCTTGTCCAGGGTCGCCGCGTCGTCGGGGCCGACGACCTGTTCGGGAAGGGCGCCCAGCGCGATCAGACCGCCACCGGCGGAGGCGAACTCGACCAGCCTTCGCGCGGTGTCCTGTTCGAGCACCGTGCACGCGGGCAGCACGATCGTCGCGTAGCGCTCGTCCGCGACACACAGGCGTACGGCATTATCACCGTCACCCGCGCCCTCATGGACGCCTTCGCCCCGGTCCTCCCGTACCCGGGCGCGCGCGACCGACTCGTCGTCGATCACATCGGCGTCGAGACCCAGCCGGTCGAACACCCCGGGCCGGCTGTGGAACCAGGTCATGTCCCCGACGAGTTCGAGATAGACCGCCTGCGCCCCGGCAGCCGCCTCGGAGACACCGTCGAGGGCCGTACCCGCCTGCGCCGTGGTGGTGGGCAGCAGGATCGCGGTGTCGCAGAGATGGCGGCCGAGACTCAGCACGGCGCACAGCCGGGTCACGGCGTCCGCGAAGACACGGTGGTGACGCCAGTACGGCTGACGCCAGTCGGTGCCCGGAGGTGCCCACTCCCACCAGCCGCCCTTGGTCGTGTAGTAGACGGCGTGCGGGTTGTAGAGGGTCGCGCCGGCCCGGAGCCAGGGCAGCAGCCAGTCGAACGTCTCCTCCAGCGTGCCGCCCCAGCCGGTGGAGTGGAAGGCCTCGATCCAGGTCCGGGGCCTGCCGTAGAGATGCGCGAGCGAGGAGTGGATACGGGCGTCGCCGTGGTGGTCGGAGCCGGGCGCGGAGAACCAGCGGTGGGTACGGGCATAGTCCGCGTACAGCTCGACACCGCCGACGGGGTGTCCCGCGCGGGCGGGATCCTGCTGGTCGCAGCCGGCCAGCAGACCGTGGCGCTCGTGCCAGGCGGCGAGGGGCCGGAAGAACGCCTCCTCGGCCAGTTCGGCGCGGGTGAGGTGGTAGTCACGCCGGACGCGGGCGGTGTCCGGGCGCGCGCCGTCCTCGTACAGCGCGTCCAGACACTCGGTGAGGTCGTAACCGCGCAGCCGCAGAAAGGCGTCGGCGAACCCGGTCGACCAGGTCGGCAGGGTCGGCAGCTCGTCCTGGAACGACCCGGCGACCACCGTGCCCAGCCGGTCCCCGAGTCGTCGTTCGAACGCGCCGTGCACCCGGTCGAGCAGTGCCGCGCAGGCGTCCTTGCCGAGATAGTCGAAGCCCAGGGGCACCTGGTGATGGAGCGTCAGGCGCCATCGTCCTGGACCCGGCGCCCGTACGGTCCGGCCGTCCAGGGGGAGGGGGACGGTGGGTCCCGTGGGCCGGCCGTCGCCGTCGAGCCGTACGGCGCTGCCCGCGAGGGGCTGTCCGTGCGCGGGGCAGCGCAGTTCTCCGCCGCCGTCGGTCGCCGTACGCACGCGTTCGAGCCGGCGGCCCGCGTGGGCCGGCTCCTCGTCGACGAGCCGTGCCTGGAGATCGGCCCCGGAGAAGCCGAGCTGGTCGTAGAACCAGAGGCGGACCCCGAGCGCGTGCGCGTCGTCGCAGACGCCTTCGAGCAGGGTCCACCACTCCTCGGACATGAACGGCGGATCGTCGGCGTCGGAGCCGAACAGCGGTCCCGACGGCGCGAGATTGAGGAGTACGAGGTTGAACACCCCGCCCTCCGCGAGGCGTTCGAGCTGGGCGCGCAGCCGCGCGCGGTCGAGCCGTTCCCCGCTCCACCACCAGATGGCGGTGGGTGAGAAGGCGCGCGGCGGATCGGCCAGCACCGCCTCGATGTCCTCGGGGAGCTTTCCGTGCGCCATGACCATGTTCTCGTTCCTTCGAAAGCCCCCGTCCGGAATCCCCCCGATCCCCCCTCTCCCCGGCCCCTCTCTTCGGCCTCTCCGGCCTCTTCGGCCTCTTCGACCTCTTCGGCTTCTTCGGCACCCGGGCGCTCAGCCCTTGAGTCCGCCCGCGAAGCCCTTGATCACATAACGCTGGAGCAGCAGGAAGACCACCAGGACGGGCAGCGCGGCCAGGACCAGACCGGCGAAGACCAGACCGTAGTCCGAGACGTACTGGCCGACGAACGAGAACACCCCCACGGGGACGGTCTCCTTGCCCGAACCGCCCAGATACAGCAGCGGGGTGAAGAAGTCGTTCCAGATGAAGACGGCGTTCAGGATGATCACGGTGCCGGTGATCGGCCGCAGCAGCGGGAAGACGATCCGGGTGAACGCCTGGCGGTGGTCGCAGCCGTCGATCAGCGCGGCCTGCGCGTAGTCCGGCGGCAGGGCGCGGATGAAGCCGGTGTAGAGGAACACGGTGAACGGGAGCTGGACGCCCGTGTAGAAGAGCACCATGCCGTGGTACGTGCCGAGCCAGCCGAGACTGTCGACCAGTTTGTACAGGGGGATCATCCCGAGCTGGAAGGGCAGCACGATGCCCAGCAGGAAGAGGATGTAGAGCCCGTAGCCGAGTCCGCGTGCCCGGCGCGCGAGACAGTAGGCGGCCGTGGAGCCGAGGGCGATGAGCAGCAGCAGTCCGGCGACGGTGATGACGGTGCTGCTCACCAGGGCCGGGCCGAGGGAGGCGGAGGTCCAGGCGTTGCCGAAGTTGGCCCAGGTGGGCGGCAGGGGCGGGGACAGCGGCGACTCCGCGATCTGCCTCGGGTCCTTCATCGCCAGGGCGATCAGGGCGTACACGGGGAAGAGGAACACGGCAGCGGCGGCGGTCATCAGCAGTTCGAGACCGTAACTCCCGTACCTGGGGCGGTGCTTGCGTGTGCGAGGGGACTTCGGTCCGCCGGGGGCGGTGGTACGCGCGGTGGTGTTCACGCGGTGACCTCCCGGGCGCGCAGATAGCGGAGCTGGACCAGCGAGACGGCGGCGACGAAGAGCGCGAGGACCAGGGCGACGGCGGTGCTGTAGCCGAACTTCCCGAAGACGAAGGCCTCCTTGTACAGCACGGTCGACAGGGTCTCGCTCGATGTGCCGGGGCCGCCGTTGGTGGCGGCGTAGACCTGGTCGAAGAGCTTGAGGCCGCCGATGGTGGACAGCATGAGGTTGATGGTCAGCGCCGGGGCCAGCAGCGGCCAGGTGACATGGCGGAAGCGCTGCCAGGTGCCCGCGCCGTCGATCCTGGCGGCCTCGTGGAGTTCAGCGGGCACGCCCTGGAGCCCGGCCAGGAAGATCACCATGGAGTAACCCGCGTACTGCCACACGACCATCGCGGCCACGGACCAGAGCGCGAGCGAGGGATCGCCCAGCCAGTCCTGCCGGAGCCCGTCGAGGCCGACGGCGCCGAGGACCGCGTTGAGACCGGCGCCGTTGTCGGGGTTGTAGACGTACTTCCACAGGAACGCGACCATGACCGGGCTGACCACGGCGGGGGCGAAGAAAACGATCCGCAGCAGCGACCGGGATCTGATCTCGGCGTTGACACCGAGCGCGAGCAGCAGACCGATGCCGTTCTGGACGACGACGACGGCGAAGGTGAGCAGCAGCGTATTGCCGATGGACTCCAGCGCCCGGTCGTCGTCCAGCAGGGTGCGGAAGTTGTCCAGCCCGACGAAGGAGAAGTCGCCGACGCCCGACCAGTCGGTGAACGCGTAGCCGACACCGGCGAGGCTCGGGTAGAGCACGACGAGCGCGTAGACGGCGAGCGCCGGGACGACGAAGATCCAGGGCGGGACGGTGGGATCGCGGCGGACCGGACCCCGGTACCGGAGCCTGACCCGGTCCCGGTCCCGGAGCCTGAGCCGGAGCGGGCGGCGCCGACGGGGGTGACCGGCCTCGGTGACCGTGCCCGACGCGGCGGGTCCGGCTGGGGGTCCGGCAGAGGAGCCGGCCGGGGGTCCGGCCGGGAGTCCGCTTTCTGTTCCGGTCCCCGAAGTGGCGCCCCCGGGACGGGAGTTCACGACTTCTTCCTGTAGGCCTCGTCCATCCGCCCCAGCGCGCCCCTGACGTCCGTCTTCCCGGCGAGCAACTCCTGTACGGCCGCGAAGTGGGCGGGCTGCACCTCGGCGTTGGGCCAGCTCTGGTCCATGAAGGGGACGGCGCGGCCGGAGTCGATGATGGGCAGGAACTCGTCCAGTACGGGATCGATCCTCGTGGACGGACCGCGTTTGAACGGGATGGCCGAGACGGCCGTGGCCCAGCGGTCGATGTTCTCCTGCTGTCCGAGGAAGGCGATCAGCTTCTTGGCCCTGGCGGTGTTCTTGGCGTGCGCGGCGACACCGAGGCCGACGACGATGCCCGCCGGGATCCACAGCCGGCCGGGGTCGTCGCCGCCGGGGAAGGGGAACATGCCCAGGTCGTCGGGGGACGCGGCGGCGGCGCGGAAGTTGGAGAGTACGGCGGAGACCTGGACGGCCATGGCCGCCTTGCCGCCCGCGACCAGCGCGGTCTGCTGTTCATAGGTGGTGCCGTTGGGGTTGTCGTTGAAGAAGCCCCGGCGCTGGAGCTCCTGGTACCTGCCCATGGCGTCGGCCCAGCCGGAGCCGGCGAAGGTGGCGCGCCCGGCGGCCATCTCCCGGTCGAAACCGGCGTTACCGGCGTAGACGGCGTTGGGGACCAGGGCGTAGGTGATGAGCTGGGTGACCCAGGGGGTCTGGGCGCCGAGTGCGATCGGCACGACGCCCCTGGCCTTGAGTTCGGCGCAGACGTCGAGGAGCGCGGCCCATGTCCTGGGTGGCTGTAACCCGGCCGCGGCGAAAACCTTCTTGTTGTAGATGGCCCCTATGACACTGCTGCCCGCCGAGTAGAGATACGTCTTGCCCTCGTACCGGTAGGCGGCGTCGAAGTTCCTGGGGATGCCCTCGGTCCACTTCTGGTCGCCGAGGTCGGTGAGCAGCCCCGCCCTGGCCAGCTCGACCATGGACATCGCGCTGCCGCTGCCCGGGAAGAGCACATGGACATCGGGCGCGTTGCCCCCGGCGAGCTGGGTGCGTACGACGGTCTGCACCTGGTCGGTGGGGGCGAAGGAGGTGCTGAAGCGGTCGTCCGGGTGGGTCCTGCGGTACTCGGTGAGCAGTTCGTCCATCGGCTTCTGCTGGTCCGCGACACCGACGACACGGATCTGTCCCGATCCGCCGCCCTGACCGGAGCACGCGGTGAGGGCCGGGGGAAGCGCGGCGAGGGCGGCGGCGCCACCGCCGATACGGAGGAACCCCCGTCGGCTGACCGTACCCCGGCCGCCGGCCCCGCCCGCGCGGGCCGCCGTACCCGTGCCGCCCGCCGTACTCAGGCCCGGGACGGGGCCCGGCTCGCTGCGAGAACCCATGGTCATGGTGTGTCCTCCTCGTGGGAGCCGGCGGACGACGGCGCCGCCGGGCTTGGTGTGCGTCGGCTCGGGGTGAGGACCGGTCGCGGCCGGTCCGCCGGGGGCGTGACGGCGTACGCGCGCGGCTCGGGCGGCTCGGGCGGCTCGGGCACCGCCCCCGCGGCGCCCGGGGGCCGGCCGGCCGGTGTGAGGACGGCGGGAGGAAGGACGGCCGGAGTGAGGACGGCGGTGAAGCGGTAGCGGCCCGAGGCGACGCGATAGACGGCGTGGTCGGACCCGGTCGCCAGGAGCGAGATGTGGTCATGGCCGGAGCCGGAGCGGGCACCGGAGTCGGAGCCGGGACGGGAGCGGGGACCTGGGCCGTCGTCACCGCCCCCGTCGTCACCACCCCTGTGGTCACCGCCCCCGTCCGCCGGCTCCGCGCCCGGCGCCCGGACCGAGCCCGGGTCGCTGGTGGGCACGCGTACCTCGGCGGTGGCCCCGGGCGGCACCTGGACATCGAGGTCGAACCGGTCGCCGTCCCGCCGCCAGTTCACCGCGATCGTGCCGCGTACGGATTCGTAGCGGGCGCTCGCGTGGGTGAGCGCGCCGGGGCGGGGGCGGATGCTCAGCTTCCGGTATCCGGTGGAGTCCGCGCTCTGGTCGAGCCCCGCGACACCTCGGTAGAGCCACTCGCCGATCGAGCCGAGCGCGTAGTGGTTGAACGAGTTCATCGACGGGGCCCGGAAGCCCGTCTCCGGGGTCCAGCCGTCCCAGCGTTCCCAGATGGTGGTGGCGCCATGGCGCAACGGAAACAGCCAGGAGGGCACCTCCGTACGGCGCAGCAGCGCGTGGGCGAGATCGTCCCTGCCGTACGCGTCCAGTACGGGCGCGGCGAGCGCGACACCGAGGAAGCCGGTCCTGAGGGCGGGACCCGCGGACTCGATCAGTTCGGCCAGCCGGTGCGCGGCGGCGGCGACGCCGTCCTCGGGCAGCAGGCCGAAGGCGAGCGCGACGAGATAGCCCGTCTGGGTGTCGCCCGCGATCCGTACGGTGGCGCCGTCGTCAGCGGTGGTGACGAACCGTTCGACGAAGACTTCCCGGATGTCGGCGGCCAGCCGGTGGTAAGGGTCCGCGACATCCGGCCGGCCCAGGGCGTCGGCGGCCCTGGCGGTGAGACGCGCGCTGTGCGCGAAGTACGCGGTGGCGATGACCTCGCGTGGGGTGGGGGTGCCGGGCGCCAGCCAGTCGGAGAAGTGCGGTCCCACGCGCCTGCGCCAAATCAGATCGGGGTTGTGACGGTGGATGAGATCGACCCAGGCGCGCATACCGGGCAGCGCGCGGGAGAGAAAGCGCGGATCGCCGTAGACGCGGTAGAGATGCCAGGGGATGATCACTGCGCCGTCGCCCCAGCCGGGGGCGCCTTCGTCGGCGACCCCGACGAGGCGCGGCGCGACATTGGTGAAGCCGCCGTCCGGGGTGCGGGCGTCGTCCACATCGCGCAGCCACTTGGTGAAGAACGCGGCGACATCGGCGTTGAGCGCGGCCGTGGGCAGGAAGACCTGCGCGTCGGCGAGCCAGCCGAGCCGTTCGTCGCGCTGCGGACAGTCGGTGGGCACACTGACGAAGTTGGAACGCTGTCCCCAGCCCACACAGGCGTGCAGGCGCCGCAGCTCGGGGTCCGAGCAGTCGAACTCGCCGGTCCACGGGGTGTCGCTGTGCAGTGCCACGGCGACGATGTCGTCGGCGCCGAGCCGGTCCACTCCGCTGATCTCCGCGTACCGGAAGCCGTGGTAGGTGAAGCGCGGCTCGAAGAGGACGGGTGTACGGCCGTCGCCGATCAGTACGTCCGTGGCGGCGGCGGTGCGCAGATTCGCCGTGTAGAGCCCGCCCGTCCCGTCCAGCACCTCGGCGTGGCGTACGACCACCCGGGCGCCGGGGGCGAGTCCGTCGACGCGGAGCCGTACCCGGCCGGCGAGGTTCTGGCCGAAGTCGACCACATGGACTCCGTCGCGCGGACGGGTGATGGAGCGCGGGCGCAGTTCGGCGGTCGCCCGTACGGGCTCGTCCACGGAGGCCACGAGCGGCCGGTGGTCGGTGTCCGCGATCAGGGCGGGTGACCAGTCGGAGCAGTCGAAGCCGGGCAGTTCCCAGCCGTCGGCCGCGTACCGCAGGTCATGGCACTCGCCCATGAGCAGATCGGCGTGGCGGATCGCTCCGGTGCGGGTGCGCCATGACCCGTCGGTGACGATCGTGGTGGTACGGCCGTCGGTGCCGGTGAGATGCAGCTCGGCCAGGAACTGGGGGTGTGAGCCGTAGTGGGCGCCCGCCCTGCGCGGTTCGAAGCCGACGAATCCGCTCCACCAGCCGTCGGCGACGGTCGCCGCGAGGACGTTCTCGCCGGACCGGACCAGCTCCGTCACGTCGTACGTCTGGTACTGGATCCGGCGGGTGTAGTCGGTCCAGCCGGGTGCGAGTTCCGCGTCACCGACCCGGGTCCCGTTGAGCCGGACCTCGTACAGCCCGCGCGCTGTGACATGGAGACGGGCGCGGGTGACGATGGCGGAGACGAAGGTACGGCGGAAGAGCGGGCAGGGGGCGAGGCCATGGGCGTCGAGGGCGTGCTCGCCTTCGGTGGGTGCGTCCATGACATCGATGGGGCGGGGGTCGTGGGAGATCCAGGAGGCTCGCCAGGGGCCGGGTTCCGACGGAACGGCGGGTTCCGACGGGACGGCGGGTTCCGACGGGACGGCGGGCAGGGCGGCGGGCGGCGGCACGCCCGGCGGTGCCGGGGCTTCCGACGCCGTGACGGACATCGCGGTCTCGAACCAGGAGGTGGCCTCCGCCGGAGCGGCCGTCCCGGCCGGCCATACGGCGACCCGCCAGTGGTAGCGCGTACGGGCCCGGAGCGCGGGTCCCTCGTACACGGCGCCGATCGCGTCCGGATCGTCGACCCGGCCCGAGTCCCAGCGGGGCCGCCCGCCCTCGTCCAGATCCTCCGGCCGTTCCGCGACCCGGATCCGATAGGCGGTCGGATCATCACCCCGGTGATCGGATGTCAGACGCCAGGACAGCAGCGGAGCGGGCTCGTCGATTCCCAGGGGAGTGGTCCGGTGGTCGCATCGCAGGGCGTAGGGCCGCAGGGACACGAGCACGTCCTTCCTTCGCGCCGGGAGCGACGCGGCGCCATCGGCTGTTCGTCCGTTCGTCCGCCCGTCGTCACCTGTCCGCCGTGAAGACGACCCTCTTTGAATGTGAAATCTAACGTGAATTCTGTGGCGTGGAGACTATGAGCCCCCCGCGAGAGGTGTCAAGAGTGTTACCGACGCGCTCGACCACCCATCTCATAGCGTGACCGAACTCCCCATACAGGGCGCCCGGGACAAGCGTCGCACCGGGGGTCGCACCCCCACGGCGGGTGCCCTTGTGGCCCACGATCCCTGTGTGATAGTCACCGTGTGATTACCACATGAACGGACGTTAAATCACGTGTGATCCCGCCCTCGGGCGGCCGGGATCACGCACGACGAACGGACCAGCCTTCATGAGAATGAACAGTGGAACCGGCGGCATCAGAGGCCTGGAGAGACGGGCGGTGCTCAGCGCCGGCACCGTCGCCCTGGCACTCGCCGCGAGCGGACTGTCGGCCACCGGCGCCAGAGCCGCGGAGCGGTTCCGCGAGGACCCCTTCACCCTGGGCGTCGCGTCCGGCGATCCCTGGCCGGACGGATTCGTGCTGTGGACCCGGCTCGCCCCCCACCCCCTCGCCCCCGACGGCACCGGCGGGATGACTCCGTACCCCGTCGACGTCCACTGGGAGGTGGCCACCGACGAACGCTTCCGCCATGTCGTCCGCAGCGGGCGGACCCGCGCGGTGGCCGAACTCGCCCACTCCGTCCATGTCGAGGTCTCCGGCCTGCCGGCGGGGCGTCAGTACCACTACCGTTTCCGGGCCGGCGGGGTCATCAGCCCCGTGGGCCGTACCCGTACGGCGCCCTCACCGTTCAGCCGTCCCAAGGTCCTGAACTTCGCCTTCGCGTCCTGCCAGGCATGGTTCGAGGGCTTCTACACCGCGTACCGGCATCTCGCCGAGGAGGATCTCGACCTCGTCCTCCATCTCGGCGACTACATCTACGAGAACCCCATCGACGCGATGGGCGGGGTACGCAACGTCCCGGTGGCCGCCGAACTGCGCCCCGAGCCGATGGACCTCACCCAGTACCGCAACCGGCACGCGCTGCACCGCTTCGACCCCGATCTCATCGCCGCGCACCAGGCCCATCCGTGGGCCGTCGTCTGGGACGACCACGAGGTCGAGGACAACTGGGCGCGGGACGTCTCCAAGCTGGACAACGAGGCCGACCAGGATCCGGCGGTCTTCCGCACGCGGGCCGCGGCGGGGTTCCAGGCGTACTACGAACACCTTCCGCTGCGGCTGCCGAACAAGCCGAGGGGCTTTGACGCCCGGATGTACCGGAGTCTGCGGTACGGCCGGATGGCCACGTTCCATATCCTCGACACCCGGCTCTTCCGTGACGACCAGCCGTGCGGGGACGGCACCAGAAGCGGTTGCGCCGAACGGCTGCTGCCCGAGCGCAGCATTCTCGGCGCGGAGCAGGAGCAGTGGCTCTACCGCGGCCTCGGGCGCTCCGACTCGACCTGGAATCTCATCCCCCAGCAGATTCCCGTGGGCCAGGTCGACACGGACCCGGGTCCCGGCCAGTCGTTCGTCATGGACTTCTGGGACGGCTACGCGGCCTCGCGCCAGCGGCTCTTCCAGCAGTTCGCCGACCGCGATGTGAGCAACCCCGTCGTACTGACCGGCGACATGCACCGCCATCTCGCCGCCGATCTCAAGCGGAACTACGACGATCCGGACTCACCGACGGTCGGTGTCGAATTCGTCGGCAGTTCGATCGCCACGGGCAAGGACGGGATGGACCTGGACCCCTCGGGAGCGAATCTGCTCGCGGCCAACTCACATATCAAGTTCACCAACTTCCAGCGCGGATACGTCCGTTGCCAGCTGACACCGAAGACCTGCCGCGCCGACTTCCGGGTGCTTCCCTACGTGACCACCCCCGGCGCTCCCGTCTCGACCCGTGTCTCCTATGTCACCGAGGCGGGCCGGCCCGGAGTGAAGCCCGCCTGACCGTCCGTACGGCTCACCCGCACCGCGGCGTCACCCGTGCGGCGGCGCAGCGGTTGCCGGGGCGGCCCCCGGGTGCACAGGATCGGACATAGGTGGCCGTCCCGGACACGCGTCCGGGCCGTCCGCCTCGGCCTGCCCTGGGGTCCGTCCCTGGTCCGTCCGGGTCTGTCCTGGTGGATATTCCGGTCATATCGTCCGGAAAATCCCCCTGGATTCCCTCTCGGACTCCCCCATGGCTCCCCTATGGCCGGTTTGGATACACCCGGGCGGCCGTCACCCCAACGGCACTCCCCAGTATCTCTCTTATCTCACAGCTGAGATAACCTGCCTCTATGGCAGACGACTACCTCGTACGCATCGGCAAGCTCATCCGAGACGCGCGCCAGCACCGGGGCTGGACTCAAACCCAGCTCGCCGAGGCTCTGGCCACCAGCCAGAGCGCGGTGAACCGCATCGAGCGCGGCAACCAGAACATCAGCCTTGAGATGATCGCGCGCATCGGTGAGGCGCTCGACAGTGAAATCGTGTCGCTCGGCTATGCCGGGCCCATGCATCTGCGGGTGGTCGGCGGACGCCGGCTCTCCGGGGCCATCGATGTCAAGACGAGCAAGAACGCGTGTGTGGCACTCCTCTGCGGCTCGCTGCTCAACAAGGGCCGTACGGTACTGCGCCGGGTGGCGCGCATCGAGGAGGTGTTCCGGCTTCTGGAGGTGCTCAACTCCATCGGGGTGCGGACCCGCTGGATCAACGACGGCGTCGACCTGGAGATCGTGCCGCCCGCCGAGCTGGACATGGAGGCGATCGACGCGGAGGCGGCCCGCCGTACCCGCTCCATCATCATGTTCCTCGGCCCGCTGCTGCACCGGATGGACAGCTTCCGGCTGCCGTACGCGGGCGGCTGCGACCTCGGTACGCGCACCATCGAGCCGCATATGATCGCACTGCGCCGGTTCGGGCTGGACATCGCGGCGACCGAGGGCCTCTACCACGCGCAGGTGGACCGCTCGATCACCCCGGGCCGCCCCATCGTGCTGACCGAGCGCGGGGACACCGTCACCGAGAACGCCCTGCTGGCCGCCGCGCGCCATGACGGCGCGACGGTCATCCGCAACGCCTCGTCCAACTACATGGTCCAGGACCTGTGCTTCTTCCTCGAAGCGCTGGGCGTGCGGGTCGACGGCATCGGCACGACCACCCTGACCGTGCACGGGGTACCGAGCATCGACGTGGACGTGGACTACTCCCCCTCCGAGGACCCGGTCGAGGCGATGAGCCTGATCGCCGCCGCGGTGGTCACCGAGTCCCAGCTCACCATCCGCCGGGTGCCGATCGAGTTCCTGGAGATCGAGCTGGCCGTGCTGGAGGAGATGGGCCTCGACCACGACCGGTCCACCGAGTACTCCGCCGACAACGGGCGCACCCGGCTGGTGGACCTGACCGTACGGCCCTCCAAGCTGGAGGCCCCGATCGACAAGATCCACCCGATGCCGTTCCCGGGCCTGAACATCGACAACGTGCCGTTCTTCGCGGCGATCGCGGCGGTGGCCCAGGGCAAGACCCTGATCCACGACTGGGTCTACGACAACCGCGCCATCTATCTGACGGACCTCAACCGTCTGGGCGGCCGCCTCCAGCTCCTCGACCCGCACCGCGTCCTGGTCGAGGGCCCGACCCGCTGGCGCGCCGCCGAAATGATGTGCCCGCCGGCCCTGCGCCCCGCCGTGGTCGTCCTGCTGGCCATGATGGCGGCCGAGGGCACCTCCGTCCTGCGCAACGTCTACGTCATCAACCGCGGCTACGAGGACCTGGCGGAACGCCTCAACTCGGTGGGCGCGCAGATCGAGATCTTCCGCGACATCTGATCCGACGACACCGCCGCACCCCGTCCGACCTGCCATGTGGCGGGTCGGGGAGGGGTGCGGCGGCATCTCCGGGACTTCTGCGGGACTTCGAGAGCTGAAGCGCGGCGGACGGTGTCCGGTGCCGACCAGGTTCTGTCCCAGAAGGCGCTTCCCCCTTGTGTGGGTGGTGACTTAGTGTGTGCCCGCAGTCGGCAAGTCGCCCGCCCCGTCCGCCCACCCTGTCCCCGGCAACGGGCGCCGGTTCGGGTTCTTGGATACTGGGGGCACGATGGGGAACGACGCGGACGCCACTCATGTGGACGGCCGGCATCGACACGCCCCGGTCATTCGCACGAGACAGGAAATATGAGCCCGATGCCTCATGATGACGCGGCCTCGACCGACGAAGCCGCCGAACGGCTGATAGCCGGTCGCTATCGCCTACGGTCCGTGCTCGGCGAGGGCGGTATGGGCACCGTGTGGCGGGCCCGTGACGAGGTGCTGCACCGTGAGGTCGCCGTCAAGGAGGTACGCGCTCCGGCCGGACTGGCCAGGGAGCAGGTCCAGCGGATGTACACCCGCCTGGAGCGGGAGGCCCTGTCGGCGGCGCGCATCAGTGCTCGGAGCGTGGTGACCGTCCATGACGTGACCACCTACGACGGCCGGCCCTGGATCGTCATGGAGTTCGTCCGTGGCCGCTCGCTCGCCGAAGTCATCAGCTCCGAGGGCGCCCTCTCCCCGCAGAGGTCCGCGCGTATCGGTGCCGAGGTGCTCGCCGCTCTGCGCGCCGCGTACGACGCCGGAGTGCTGCACCGCGATGTGAAGCCCGCCAATGTCCTGCTCGGTGACGACGGCAGGGTGGTACTCACCGACTTCGGCATCGCCACCCTTGAGGGGGATACCGCGCTGACGATGACCGGCGAGGTCATCGGTTCTCCCGAATATCTGGCGCCGGAACGGGCGTTGGGCCAGATCCCCACCCTCGCGTCGGATCTCTGGTCCCTCGGCGCGCTGCTCTACACAGCGGTCCAGGGCCGGTCGCCCTTCCGCCGGACGACTCCCCTCGCCACCCTGCGCGCTGTCGTTGACGACCAGTTGCCTCCGCCGCACCGGGCCGGGCCCCTCACGTCCGTCATCGAGCGCCTGATGCACAAGGACCCCGCCGAGCGTATGTCGCCCGACGAGGCCGAGCGGGAGCTACGCGCGGCGGCCGCCGACACGGCGGTACCGTCCGCGCGGCCCCCCGTGCCCGCCGACGGGGAACTGCCCACCGCCGAGACTTCGTTCGGGGCGACCGCGGAGGGTGCCACGGTCGGGTCACCGACCACGACAGCGGCATCGCCGGTCCCGGGGAACACCACGGATACCGGGGAGATGACGACGGCTGCCGATATTCCGACAGCGGGGGTTCCCGCCGCGCCCCGGCCCGCCGTTCCGGAGTCTGAAACCGTGACCGCGGTCGGCATCCCCAACTCCCCTGGGCAGCCGACGCTTTCCGATTCAGCGACGACCGCCACCACGACGGCAGCCGCTCCGGCGCCACGCTCCCCGGAGGCCGGCCCGGCCGCGGACACCGCCAGGCCACCCGTCATATCGGCAGGACCCGCAGGACCGGCAGGACCGGCGGCAGGGTCCGTATCCGCGACGCCCGCCTCGGTATCCGGCTCCCAACCCGCACGGCGGCGCGTCGGATACCTGATCGCCGGGGGAGCCCTGGTGCTCGCCCTGGTCGCCGGAGGACTGGCCTACGTGCTCGGCAACGACGACCAGGGGACCGGTACGAACGCCGGCTCACTCCTGGAGCAGGGCGACACGGCCGGGCAGCCCGTCTCGGTCAGCGTGGAGGGCGGCTCGACCACATACACCGGAAGCTGCCCCGCCAATGACTCGTCCCCGCGCTTCACCGCGACCTTCACGGTCGCCGAGCTGCCCTTCCAGTTCTCGTACCGCTGGGTCTCGGCGAACGGTTCGGTGATCGACAAGGAGTGGCGGTCGCTGGCGTTCGAGGAAGGCGGCCCCCGCACCCATCAGGAGTCGGTGCAGCTGTCGACATACGCGCAGGCCGGAACGCTCGAAAGCAGCATGGCCGTCGAGATCCAGTCCCCCTTCGAGGCGGTCTCCAACTCGGTGCCGTTCTCGGTGACATGCGTCACGGCGGCGGGCGGGTAGGTTCTTTCCTCACCGGTCGAGACCGAACAAAGGTCCTACACGCGCCACGGTGTGGCATATCCGGCATACTTCAACCGGCAAGGACTGAACCTTTGTCGGGCATACTCGGACGCCTCCGGTCAAGTTCGGTCTGCTGGACCGGAGTTCCTAAGGTGGGCCGGGAACATTCCACTCTCGTGGCGGGCCGACCAGGGATGTGGTTCCTTCGCCCGCAACCGAGACTTTCGCAAGGAGTTTGTGTGTCGTCGGTCATCGTGGGACGTACGGGTCCCTTCGCCGGTCAGAGTGCGGTTCTGGGCGGTGCTCCGCTGCGGTTCGGACGCAAGAGCGACAACGACGTGATCATCGTCAGCGCCAACGCCTCCCGCCTGCACGCCGAAATCCTCACGGAGGACGGCGCGTACGTGCTCCACGACCGGAACAGCAGAAACGGAACCTTCGTCAACGACCGGCGGATCACCCGTCATGTTCTGGTACCCGGCGACTCCATACGCATCGGCGACGAGACCTTCCTGTTCGAGACCCAGGAGGCCCTGGAGACGGTCCTGGTCTCCCCTCTCGAATCGCCCCGTGCCGACGGCCCGGCCGACCCGGGCGAGCTGCGCGTCACGGTCACGGGAGGGGGACCGGTCGGCCTCGCCTTCGCCCTGCTGCTGGAGAAGGCGCTGCCCGGGAAGGTCTCGGTCACCGTCTACGAAGGCCGGTGGATCAACGACGGCGCCAGGGTGGTCTGGAAGGACGAGACCCACGGCAACGTACGGCGCCAGCAGGTCGTCACCGTCCAGAGCCGGCAGTACCTCGCGCTGACCGACGAGATGCAGTCGGTTCTCTTCGGCGACGAGGCGTACAGCTCCGAGATGTGGCCTGTGGGACCCGACTCCGTGGACGGCCGCGCGCCCCGCAACATCCGGATCGCCTACATCGAGGACAAACTGCTGGAGCTGGCCAACACCAAGTCCGCGATCCGCCTCGTACCCGAGCGTTTCGACCCGGCGCAGCCCGAGCACCGGCTCTCCCAGGAGAACGTCCTGGTCATCTGTGAGGGCGGCCGGTCACGTACCCGCGAGCACTTCGCGGACCGTTTCGGCACGGCCGACGCCTCGATCTACTCCCTCGACGGGGAGCACCTCCAGGACGTGGTACTGGGACTGCGTGTCAAGTCTCGGCTCACGGATCCGATGAGCGTCCTGCTGACCGTGTCCCAGAACAGGTTCCTGCTCAACTCCCTGCGCGGCGAGGGCTTCCTGAACATGAGGCTGACGCGCGACGAGGCGCGCAGCGTCGTCGGCATCGATCCGGTCCGGCAGGTCTTCGAGGAGTGCATCGCGGCCCGGCCCTGCGTGATGAGCCGCCACGAGGACAGCGAGTTCGTCTGCCCGACCCACGGGACCCTGTTCCTGCCCGCCCTGCTGCGCAGTTCGCCGCTGTGGAAGCGGATCAAGGAGGGCCTGAAGCTGTTCGATGTCCCCGAGGACGATCTGACCGCCATCACCTCGTTCCGGCTGGACATGGTGCAGCGCCCCCGGTTCACGGCTCAGCTCACACGCCCCACCCCCACGAGCCCCGGAACGTACGGCTTTCTGCTCGGTGACGCGGCCAACGCCATCCACTTCTGGCCCGGACGCGGCCTCAACAGCGGCCTTGCCTCGGCCGTCTCCCTGACCCGCTCCCTCAGCCGGGTGTGGCAGGGCCGTCCGCTGCGCGACGCCGACTTCATCCGGCACGAGGCGGCGATGTCCATGCTCCAGTACCGGCACAAGAGCCGCGCCTGGAACGCCATGGTGACCACCGACGAACAGGGCACCACTCGCGCGATCAAGGACATCGTCGCGATGAGCATGGTGGAGGACGGGGCTGCCGAAGCCCCCGCCGGGCGGTCCGACGACCTGGACATCCTGCTGGACCGTATGCGGGCGATCCGTGAGCGCCTCGCCGTCCGTCTTCCCGGAATGCCCAGCGACGAGGAACTGCGGAGCCATCTGTCGGCACTCGCTCCGTCGACCCTGCGGACCCTGCGGGAGAGCGGTGCGTGGGACACACTGATCGTCGGTGGCGAAGAGGCCGACATCGACATCTTCTACGAACCGAACGCCCCTGCCTTCATAGCGCCCCCGGTCGAGCCTGTGAGCCAGAAGGCCGCCGGAGCGCGGTAGCGGGTGCCCGACCTGGTGTGAGCCGACCGCAGGCCGGTCTGTCCGGTGACCGGGCCCCTGTCACCGGATGGACCGACCCCGCCGTGCGGTGCCCGGTCAAGACGGCGGGCGGGCCCGTTCGGTGCCCGCGTCACTGCCGCCGCGGGCTGAGGACACAGAACTCGTTACCTTCGGGATCCGCCAGGACGACCCACGACTGATCACCCTGGCCGATATCGACACGCTGTGCGCCGTGCGCCACCAGACGAGCCACCTCGGCGTCCTGGTCATCAGGCCTGAAGTCGAGATGCAGCCGGCTCTTGGCCTTCTTGCTCTCATCGAGCCGGACGAAATCCAGCCCCGGCAGGCGATCCGGCGCCGGGCGGATCTCGAACTCCTCGTCGGTGGTGTAGACCACAACCCAGCCAAGAGCCTCGGCCCACCACTGCCCCAGGGCCGCCGGATCCGCCGCGTGAACGATTACCTGTTCCCATTCCAAGGTCATCCGCAGAGCGTAGACCCGTCAGGGCTTCGGAGTACAAGGCCCGGCACCCCTCGTCGGGTCCGTCCGGCCCCGGCCGGATCAGGCACGGGCCTGCCGGTGCCCCGCCGGTGCACGGCCGCCCCCGCCGTCCCGGGCAGGTGGCAGAGCCCGGGACGGCGGGGGCGGGATCGGGACCGGGGCGGCGCCCGGCCGGCGCCGCTCCGGGTCACTTGAGCAGATAGGCCTTGATGACCGTCAGGTCGTAGGCATTGCCGCTCTTGTCCGTGAGCTTCGCCTTGAGCGAGACCGAGGTGGCCTTCTTCGGATGGCTCAGCGTCAGGCTCCGCCTGCCGTCCTTGGCGGTGGTGACCGTGGCCTTGGCCCACTTGGTGCCACCGTCGTAGGAGACCTGTACGGACAGGGACTTGAGGCCCTTGCCCGCCGCCGGGCCCTGGACGGAGAGCGGGACCGTCAGCTTCTTGCCCTTGGCGCCGGCACTGCCCAGGTCGAGCTTCGGGGCGAAGCGGACGGTGGAGAGCGGCAGCGTCACCACGGACTCACCGGCCGGCCTCTTCGAGGTGAACGTCCAGCCCGCGACGATCCGTGTGCTGACCCCGGCCACCGCGGTGGAACGGGACACGTCCGTGCTGATCCGGTACGCGGCCGACGCGGTGGGCAGAGCGTCGGTGTACGCGCAGAGTTCACCTCTGCTGTCGACGAGCTTCCTGCCGCCCGCGGTGATCACGGTCCGCTGCTTGGTCACCGAGGACAGGCCCAAGTGCCCGGAGCCGTCGGTGAATTCGGGGATGCAGACCGCCAGCTCGTTCTGGAATCGCTGGGCGACGCTGTCGCCGCCGGTCTTCGGGCTGAACACCCCGACGTTGTAGGTGTGCTCGTAGGTCTTCTTCGCCTGGTAGGTCCTCGCCCCGTCGGACCCCAGGAACACATAGCCCCCGGCCTCCGTCGCGCCCTGCTGTTCGAGCGCGAACTCCCAGGTGAAGCCCTTGGGCACGGTGACGTAGGTCTTCGCCACGGCGGGCAGGGCGAACGGCCGGGTGACCGTGCCGATCCCGAAGTTGGGTGCGTTCCAGAGGGGGTTGACGACCGCCCGCTGGGACTTCGCGGAGGCGCCGATCCGCAGATTCACCAGCGCCAGTTCGCTCTTGGTCACCTTGTGGGTGAACCCGGTGTGGAGCGAACCGGTGCGGTTGTAGAGCACGTTGTAAGAGGTGCTGCCCTTCTGCCAGGCGCCGCCCACCTGGGAGCTGAGGTCCCGGGCGGGGAGCGCCGCGCCGACCTGCGCGGTCCTGAAGCCCGTGAAGCTGTCCAGGAACCAGGAACTGCCGAGGCCGCCGCTCCGCAGCTCCAGCGAGTAGTTCAGATACGCGGCGACATTCGTCGCGGACTCCGGCGGGGTGATGCTCACCGGCTTCGCCTTGCGGGCGTCGAAGGTGACGGTGGAGTTCGCGGTGACCGAGAGCTTCGGCGCCACCATCAGGGCGATGTCGGAGCCGGGCTTGGATCCCCTGGGGGTCTCGACCGGGGCCTCGATCAGATAACTGCCCCTGGGGACACGGATCTTCGCGGTCCCGTCACCGTCGGCCTCGAAGAGGTCCTCCCAGAAGTCACCGCTGTGGCCGTACACCATCGCGCCGGCCCGTGCGGGCTTGCCCTTGGTGTCGATGAACTTCACCGTGAGGTCGTACGACTCCGCCTCCCGCACGACGCCGAAGGATGTGCGCACGCTCTGGCCGCCCCCGCTCGCGGCGGCGACGACAGAACCCGAGAACGCGCCGTCCAGCGTGCCGGTCCGGGTGTCAGAGATGAGATCGACGCTCGCGTCGCCGCCCGCAGGTACGGTGACCTGCCGCGCGCCGAGCCCGAAGAAACCGGCCGGGGCGGGCTGTCCCTGGGGTCCCGCCGTGTCGAGCGACAGATCGAGGGTGACCGGCTCCGTGCCGCTGTTGCGGTAGGTGATCTGCCGGGTCACCGGGGTGTCGTCGGTGTGCGGCCATTTCTGGAGACCGAAGTTCACCGAGGTCTGCTCGCTGGCCACCGACTGGGTGATCGCCGCGGCCACATCGGTACGTCCGGTGCCCTGCTGGTACGCCGTCAGCCCGGCGGTCGGCCTCGCGGACGCGGCCAGCGTCTGCTTGATCCGCTGTCCGGTCCAGTCCGGGTGCTCCTGGGCGAGGATCGCCGCGGCGCCCGCCACGTGCGGGGTCGCCATGGACGTACCGGACATCGACACATAGCCGTCGGCCGCCGGGGTCCCGAGCCGTCCCTGGGCCGCCCTCGCGGCGACGATGTCCACACCGGGCGCGGTGAGGTCCGGCTTCAGCGAGCCGTCGGCCGTCTGGCCCACGCTGGAGAAGCCGGCGATCTTGTCGGCCCGGTCGACGGCGCCGACGGTGAGCGCGGAGGCCGCGCTGCCGGGCGAGCCCACCGTCCCCGCCCCGGGGCCCTCGTTGCCCGCCGCGATGACGAAGAGGATGCCCTTGTCCGCGGAGAGCCTGTCGACGGCCGCCTCCAGCGGATCCGTCTCCACGGTGTCCAGTCCGCCCAGGCTGAGGTTGGCCACCCGCGCGCCCTGGTCGGCGGCCCACTGCATCCCCGCGATGATCCCGGAGTCCGAGCCGGAGCCCGAGTCGTCGAGGACCTTGCCGTCGAGGATCCGCGCACCGGGCGCGACGCCCTTGTACTTCCCGCCCGACGTGGCCCCCGAGCCCGCGGCGATCGACGCGACATGGGTGCCGTGGCCGACGTGGTCGACGGTGCTGCCCGAACCGGAGAAGTCCCGCTGCCCCACCTCGACGCCCTTGAGGTCGGGATGGGTCTCGTCGACCCCGGTGTCCAGGACGGCTATCTTCACTCCGGTGCCGTCGTATCCGGCCTGCCAGGCGGCCGGGGCGCCGATCTGCGCGACGCTCCTGTCCAGGCTCGCGTGGCGCCTGCCGTCCAGCCACACCCTCGCCACACCGGGTGCCGTGCCGCGCGCCGACCGCTGACCGGCGACGGGCGCGGTGAGGGCGTGCCACACCTCGGACGAGCCGGTCCTGGGCGCGGTGAGCGCCTCCCCCCTGACCGCGGGCAGGCTCCGCCGTACGGAGACGTCCGCGGCCGAGATCGCCGACTTCGCCCGTGCCTTGTCCTCGGTGTCCTTGGAGTACGACACGATCAGCGGCAGGGTCGCGCGGTGCGCGTCGTCGTACCGGTCCCTGATGAGACCGGTCACATCGAACAGCCGCCGGTCGAGAATGCCTTGGGCCACCAGCCGCGACGCGTCGGCCGGCAGGACATACGTACTGTCCCCGACACGCCTGACGGTCGCGCGGACGCTCTCACGCCCCTCGGCGGGCTCGATCCGGGTCACCCGTCCCCTGGCGTCCACACGCACACGGTCCCCGGTGATCAGGGTGACCACGGACGGCTCGCCCTGTGCCTCGCGTGCCTTCGCGGCGAAATCCCCCGGCGCCGTGGCGCCGGATCCCGAGCCCAAGCCCGAGTCGGAGGCGGAGGCGGAGGCGGACGACGTCCCTGGAGCGGCCCCTGTGATGAGTCCCGCCGTGAGCAGCGCCGCCACCATGGCCGCGCCTGCCCTGCTTCGTTTTCCGGACAACTCTCCCCCTGTGTACACCTGTTGAGATGCGGTCATAAATCGAACTAACCCCCGAAGTGAAGCATACCGAGTATGCACGCGATTGATCGTCTTGGGCCCCCAAGTGGGTCCGGGGACCCTGCCGTTGGGTCCTGCTTCGTCTTTACGCTGCCTTCCGTTCGGGGGAACGGTCACGGTGTGGGACGAGGAGTGGATGGTGAGGGGCGCCAGAGGTCTCCCGATTTGGCATGCGCATGGCAATAAGGGCCAGGGCGGGGTGGAGTACGTCGCACTGATCGGGGTGGTGGCCCTCGTCGTGGCGGCGATCGTGGGGCTGACGGTGCCCGACGACGAGGCGGTCGGGCTGAAGAACGCGGTGTGCAGAATCGTTCATGCCGACGATGGCGCCTTCGGGTGCGCCTCGGGTGAGGACGGGAACGGCGGAGACGGGGACGACGGTGGCGGCGGGGACAGCGGCGAGGATCCCGTCGTACCCCCCGACGACCCCTTCCAGCCCGCGAAGTGTCTGCTCTCGCAGGATCAGACCAAGGACACCGTCGTCATCCAGATCCTCTTCATCAAGATCAGCGGCTCGGAACAGCTCAAGGTCCAGCAGTGGTCCGACGGCACGGTCACCGTGGAACGGGTGACGGACAGCAGCGTCGGGGTCACCGCGAGCGTCTCCGCGGGTATCCCGGGGCTGAAGGACTGGGGCGGCAGCGCCTCGCTGAGCGGCACCTACACCAAGGGCAACGGCAGCGGGGGCCAGTGGCTGTTCGGCAGCCACAAGAGCGACAACCCGCAGGCCGATCTGGAGGCCAATCTCGCCGACGCCAAGGCCTTCGCCGAGGCGCTCAAGCAGCAGGACTTCTGCCGCGCCATGATCGGTTCCCCCGTCTCCCCCATCAGCCAGGTCGGCTGTAGCAACAACGCCGTCTCGCAGATGGAGCGGACCAATCCGGAGCGCATGCCGGACGTCGACATCACCAAGACGACCACCGAGGCGTCGGGCGGGGTGAGTTTCGGCAAGTCGTTCAAGAAGGGCAGCGGCGAGGGCGGCAAGGACGGCGAGCCCAAGGACCTCGGCAGCGTCTCGACCGATCTGATCAGCGGCTCCATGACCCAGGACGTGGTGGTTCTCCGTACCAACACCGGCCCGGACGCGGGCAAGGTCACCTTCGTCTACACCTTCTCGGTGAGCGGCAAGGCCGGTGAGGTGGGCCAGGTCAGCGGCACCCGGATGCAGCAGGTGGCGGTCACCTACGACGCGGCCATGTACGACGAGGAGGTGAAGAACGGCCGGCCGCACCGCCCGCAGAAGATGGTGATCACGACCAGTCAGGAGGCCGGTGAGGGGCCTGGGGTCAATATGGGCGCGGGAGCCAACGCCGGGCCCGTGACCATCGACGTCGGCGGAGGCGGCGGTGAGGTGGAGTCCCGGATACACACCGAGTCCGCCGAACTGGTCCTCGACAACGACGCGGACAGCACGCTGGTGGAGGACTGGCTGCGCGGACGCGGCGACTTCCCCGCCGGTGACGCGCTGCCCTCACCCTCCGACGCGGCCGAGGCGCCCGGCGCCGACGCGGGCCCGCTGGAGCGGCTCCTGCACGACAAGGGCAAGCTCTCACGCCTCGACTACAAGGCCAACACCGACTGGTGGAACGCCTCACTCGGCATCGGCTTCGGCATCTCCGCAGGCCAGGTCACCATGGGCTTCAAACTCTTCGGCATCGACATCACCCACGAGCACAAGGAGCAGACGATCACCGGCGACCCCACTTACGCCACCGGCCCCCGGAGCGGCGGCACCCGACCCTGGGTCGAATGGAAGAACTGCACCCGGACCACACCCATCACCGCCTGACCGGCGGCGGCGGCCAGGCGGGGGCCGTGGGCCGTGGGCCGGGCCTGTACCCACGGGGGGACAGGCCCGGCCCGCGGTGGTGGACCACCGGTCAGGGCAGCACCGCGACAGCGTGCTCCCAGCGGCGACCGCCGGAGCCGGCCGCCATGCGCCGGTCGAGGGTGACGGTCGCGTCCCCGTCGACGTCGCGGGTCGGCCGGAGATGGCGCCACTCCTGGGTGCGGGGCGCGGAGCCGGTGAACGGGCTCGTGGAGTGGCTCATGGAGTACGGCCCCCCTCAGCGGACGCTGTCCCTCGCCGGAACGGCGTCACTCATGTGTGACTGTCGTCACAAGTGCGCGATACGTTTCGGGCCGCCCGTACGTTTCGGGCCACCCGTCGCGCCCCGTCCCCGGATCACTCCGGGCCACGCGGCACATGGGCCGCCCGGGGCACTTCACGGACGCGCCGGTGGCCTTTCCGTACCCGCCGAAGGGCCCATCCGCCAGAGGTTCCGAGGGCCAAAGGTCCCGATCCGGGCGGGACTTAGGTCCCTCTTCCGGCGGGCCGCCGCCTCTTGTCCGCGCCCTTACGCTCCGTAAAGTTGAAGCTGATAGCACTTCAGCCTCACGACACCCGCCGAACCCTTGATCGGACCACCCGCCGTGCCGGAAACCTCAGGCCTCCCCTCCTGGCGTGTCGCACTGCCCCACAGTGCGGAAGCAGTACCGCTCGCCCGCGCCCTGGTCCGGACGGCGATCGCGCATCTCGCGGACATGACCGACAGCGACACCGCGGAGCTGCTCACGGCGGAGCTGGTCGCGAACGCCATCAAGCACACACCGGGGAGCGACCCGATCGAGCTGGTCGTGGAACTGCTGCCCACCGGCTGCCAGGTCGAGGTGCACGACCGCGACCCGGCCCCGCCCGGGAATCTCTCGCGCCCGGGATTCGGCGCGATGCCCGATCCCTGGCAGGAGAACGGCCGCGGTCTGCTGCTGATCCATACCCTGAGCCTGGAGTGCGGCCACCGCCCCACGGATCAGGGCAAGGCGGTCTGGTTCACACTCCCCACCTGCTGACCCGCCGACCCGGCCGCCGCCTGACCTGGCCTCCGCCTGACCTGGCCTCAGCCTGACCTGGCCTCAGCCGGGCGCGCCGTCCCGGGCGAGGGTGGCGACCAGTACGGCCTTGATCGTGTGCAGCCGGTTCTCGGCCTCGTCGAAGACGACGGAGTGCGCCGACTCGAAGACCTCGTCGGTGACCTCCAGTTCGGTCAGACCGTGGCGCTCATGGATCTCGCGGCCGACCGCCGTGTCGAGGTTGTGGAAGGCCGGCAGACAGTGCAGGAACTTCACCTCGGGATTCCCGGTCGCGCGCAGGACGTCCATGGTCACGGCGTACGGACCGAGCGCGGCGATCCGCTCGTCCCAGACCTCCTTGGCCTCCCCCATCGACACCCAGACATCCGTGGCCACGAAGTCCGCGCCCGCGACCCCCTCCCCGATGCTCTCGGTGAGGGTCAGACGCGCCCCGCTCTCCTCGGCGGTCTTGCGCGCCAGGGTGACGATCTCCTCGTCCGGCCAGTAGGCGCGCGGCGCGACAAGCCGTACGTCCATCCCCAGCAGCGCGCCGGTGACCAGATACGAGTTGCCCATGTTGAAGCGCGCGTCACCGAGGTAGGCGAAGGCCGTCTCCGTCAGGGGCTTGGCGCAGTGCTCGGTCATGGTCAGCACATCGGCGAGCATCTGGGTGGGGTGCCAGTCGTCCGTGAGGCCGTTGAAGACCGGCACGCCCGCGTGCGCGGCGAGCTCCTCAACGGTCGCCTGGGCGTCCCCGCGGAACTCGATACCGTCGAACATCCGGCCGAGCACCCGGGCCGTATCCTTGGCCGACTCCTTCTTCCCGATGTGCGAACTCGCCGGGTCGATATAGGTCGTCGCCGCCCCCTGGTCCGCCGCCGCCACCTCGAAGGCACAGCGTGTACGGGTCGAGGCCTTCTCGAAGATCAGCGCGATGTTCCTGCCGCGCAGCCGCTGGATCTCGGTGCCCGCCTTCTTCGCGGCCTTCAGCTCGGCGGCGAGCTCGATCAGGCCGCGGAACTCCTCGGCCGTGAAGTCCAGCTCCTTGAGGAAGTGGCGGCCTGCGAGGTGTATCGCCATGGTGGCTGCTCCTGGGGCACAGATAGGAGGGGAGGGGAAAGGGGGTGGTGAAGGGGATGACATACCGGGACCATGGAACTATATACGATTGCCCGTATTGCTATACGATCGCAGAGGGTGCGTGGCGCACCCAGCGCGCGGGGCGCACATACGGCCCGCGGCACATACGGCCCGCGGCGCACATGGCCTCGCGCGGCGGTGTACGCGCTACGGCGGTGTACGCGCTACACAGCGGCGCGCTCGACCGGACAGCTCATACAGCGCGGCCCGCCACGACCACGCCCCAGCTCGCTGCCGGGGATCTCGATCACCTCGATGCCCTGTCTGCGCAGATGGGTGTTGGTGGTGACATTGCGGTCATAGGCGACGACGACACCGGGCTCGACGGCGAGCACGTTGCAGCCGTCGTCCCACTGCTCACGGGCGGCGGAGTGCACGTCCTGGGTGGCGGTCAGCACCCGGATCTCCGGCAGCCCGAGCGCCGCCGCGATGGCGCGGTGCATATGCTCCGGCGGATGGTCGGTGACCTTCAGTTCATGGCCGTCGCCGCCCGGTTCGATGGTGTACGAGCGGAGCATGCCGAGACCCGCGTACTGCGTGAAGGTGTCGCCGTCGACCATCGTCATCACCGTGTCGAGATGCATGAACGCCCGGCGCTTGGGCATGTCCAGCGCCACGATCGTGGTCGCGGAACCGGCCGCGAAGAGCCCTCGGGCCAGCATCTCGACCGCCTGCGGGGTGGTGCGTTCACTCATCCCGATCAGTACGGCTCCCTCGCCGATGACCAGCACATCGCCGCCCTCGATGGTGGACGGATAGTCGTCCTGCCCCTCCGACCAGTGGTGGAAGGCACCGGCCTCGGGGGCGGTGAAGAGCGGATGGTGCTTGTAGACCGCCTCGAAGTGCACGGTCTCGCGCCGGCGCGCGGGCCAGCGCATGGCGTTGATGCTCACTCCGTCGTAGATCCAGGCGGAGGTGTCCCGGGTGAAGATGTGGTTCGGCAGCGGGTCGAGCAGGAAGTCGTCCAGCGCCATCACATGGAAGCGTACGGAGGTCGGCTCGGCGTGCCGCTCCAGGAACTCCCGCTTGGTCATCCCGCCGACCAGCGCCTCGACCAGGTCGGCGGTCGGCAGTTCGTCGAACACCGCCCGGAGATGGCCGGTGGCGAGCGGACCGTACTCCTTCTCGTCGAAGACCCTGTCCAGCACGAGCCGCCGCGCCGCCGGCAGCTCCAGGGACTCACGGAGCAGATCGGCGAAGAGATGCACCTGTACTCCGCGGTCGCGCAGCACCGCGGCGAACGCGTCGTGCTCCTCCTGGGCGCGCCGCACCCACAGCACGTCGTCGAAGAGCAAGGCGTCCTTGTTGCCGGGCGTGAGCCGTTTCAGCTCCAGATCAGGCCGGTGCAGTATGACGCGGCGCAGCCGCCCGGCCTCGGAGTCGACATGGAATCCCATGACCCCATCCTCACCGCATGAGGCGCGATTCACGCGGTGAACGGATGAGGCCCTGGTCTCAAGGCCGGCCGCGGTGTCAGAGCCGGGGGTCCACCGGCTCCGACTCCAGGGCCAGGACCGCGAAGACCGCTTCATGGACCCGCCACAGCGGCTCGCCCTCCGCCAGCCGGTCCAGCGCCTCCAGGCCGAGGGCGTACTCCCGCAGCGCCAACGACCGCTTGTGGCCGAGGAATCGGCCGCGCAGCCGCTGGAGATTCTCCGGGCGGGTGTACTCGGGCCCGTAGATGATCCGCAGATACTCACGGCCGCGCACCTTGATGCCCGGCTGTACGAGCCGTCCCTTCTCGTCCCGGACCAGCGCCGCGAGCGGCTTGACGACCATGCCCTCGCCGCCGCGCTCGGTCATCTCCAGCCACCAGTCGGTCCCGCCGCGGACCGATGCCTCGTCACCCGTGTCGACGATCAGCCGCCGGGTGACCTGGAGCAGACCGGTCGGGTCGTGCTCGACCAGCCGGTCCAGCCAGGCGAGCTGCTGGTCGTGCGGGACCGCCGCGAGGCTGCGGCCCTGGACGGCCAGGAGCTGGAACGGCGCGAGACGCACTCCCGCCAGTCCGTCCGTGGGCCAGCAGTAGCGCCGGTACGCCTCGGTGAACGCCGCCGCGTCGCTCGCGCGGTCGCGCTGCGCCGTCAGCAGCGCGGTGGCCTCGACGCCCCGGGACACGGCGGCTTCGAGCGCCCGGGTCACGGCGGGGAAGGCGGCGCCCGCGGCGGCGCCGACCGCCGCGTACTGCGTGCGCAGCAGACCGGTGGCCTTGAGCGACCAGGGCATCAGCTCGGCGTCCAGCAGCAGCCAGTCCGTGTCGAGTTCCCGCCAGAGCCCGGCGGCCGTGACGGCCGCGCGCAGCCGCTCCAGTATCTCCTCGGTGACCGCGGGGTCGTCGAAGAAGGGACGGCCGGTACGGGTGTGCAGGGCGCCGGTCGGCCCGGCCACGCCGAAGCGTTCACGCGCCGCCGCCTCGTCCCGGCAGACCAGGGCCACCGCACGCGAACCCATGTGCTTCTCCTCGCACACGACCCGCGCGACACCGTCCGAGCGGTACTGGGCGAACGCCTCGGCCGGGTGCTCCAGATAGTGCCCGTCGGCACCCGCGCCCCGGGCCTCGGCGCCGGCGGTCGCGGTGGGTGCCATGGTGGGCGGGAGATAGGCCAGCAGCCGGGGGTCGACCGCGAAACGGCTCATGACCTCCAGCGCCGCCGCCGCGTTCTCCTCGCGCACCGCGAGCCGGCCCATGTGACGGGTCTCCACGATCCGCTTGCCGTGCACATCGGCGAGGTCGAGCGGCCGGCCCTCCCGCCCGCCGGGCGCCTCGGTGGTCAGTGGCCTGGCCGGCTCGTACCAGACCCGCTCGGCGGGTACGTCGACGAGTTCGCGCTCCGGCCAGCGCAGCGCGGTCATCTTCCCGCCGAAGACCGCCCCGGTGTCCAGACAGATGGTGTTGTTGATCCACGAGGTGTTCGGTACGGGGGTGTGGCCGTACACCACGGCCGCCCGGCCCCGGTAGTCCTCGGCCCAGGGATAGCGCACGGGCAGCCCGAACTCGTCGGTCTCGCCCGTGGTCTCGCCGTACAGGGCGTGCGAGCGGACCCGGCCCGAGGTACGGCCGTGGTACTTCTCCGGCAGACCCGCGTGACAGACGACCAGCCTGCCGCCGTCCAGGACGTAGTGGCTGACCAGCCCGTCGACGAACTCCCGCACCCGCGCGCGGAACGCGTCGTCCTCCTTCTCGAACTGCTCGACGGTCTCGGCGAGTCCGTGGGTGTGCTGGACCTGCCTTCCCTTGAGCCAGCGGCCGAGCTTGTTCTCGTGGTTGCCCGGTACGCACAGGGCGTCGCCGGACGCGACCATGTCCATCACCAGACGCAGCACACCGGGGCTGTCGGGACCGCGGTCGACGAGGTCGCCGACGAAGACGGCCGTACGCCCCTCGGGGTGGGTGCCGTCCCGGTAGCCCAGTCTGCCGAGCAGGGTCTCCAGCTCGGAGCGGCAGCCGTGGACGTCCCCGATGATGTCGAAGGGGCCGGTGAGATGGGTGAGGTCGTTGTAGCGGCGTTCGAGTACGACACCGGCGGCGGCCACTTCCCGCTCACCGCGCAGGATGTGGACCTTGCGGAAGCCCTCGCGCTCCAGACCGCGCAGCGAACGGCGCAGTTCGCCGCGGTGGCGCCTGATGACATGGCGCGGCATACCGGCCCGGTCGGGGCGGCCGGCGTTCCGTGCCGCGCACACCTCCTCCGGCAGGTCGAGGACGATCGCGACGGGCAGGACGTCATGCTCGCGCGCGATCCGTACGAGCTGCTTACGGCTCTCGGACTGCACATTGGTCGCGTCCACGACAGTGAGCCGGCCGGCCGCGAGCCGCTTGCCCACGATGTAGTGCAGTACGTCGAAGGCGTCACGGCTCGCGCTCTGGTCGTTCTCGTCGTCGGCGACCAGTCCACGGCAGAAGTCCGAGGAGACGATCTCGGTGGGCTTGAAGTGGCTCCTGGCGAAGGTGGACTTGCCGGAGCCGGTGGCACCGATCAGTACGACGAGGGAGAGGTCGGGCACGGCGAGAGCGCGCGGGGCGGCGGCCGGCTGCTCGTCGACGGCTTCGGTGCCGGTGTTTGTGCCGGTGCTTGTGCCGGTGCTTGTGCCGGTGCTTGTGCCGGTGCTTGTGCCGGTGCTTGTGCCGGTGCTTGTGCCGGTGCTTGTGCCGGTGCTTGTGCCGGTGC
>NZ_JBSGVS010000002.1:0-43850 GCF_053608565.1 Streptomyces sp. NPDC055025 | reverse complement strand
CGGTCGCTCATGCGGTCTTCCCCTCCTGCTCGGCCGCCGCAGTGACGGCGGTCCCGGTCACGACGGTCCCGGTCGCGACGCTCTTGTCGTTCTGTGTGAAAACGGCCATCTGTGTGGGCGGTCCCACCTCGGGGTCATCAGGACCTATCGGGATATACGCGACGTCATAGCCATGGCGTCGGGCGACCTCTCCGGCCCAGTCGCGGAACTCCTCGCGGTTCCACTCGAAGCGGTGGTCGCCATGGCGCACGTGTCCGGCGGGCAAGGTCTCCCAGCGGACGTTGTACTCGACATTGGGCGTGGTCACGATGACGGTACGGGGCCGTGCCGCGCCGAACACCGCGTGCTCCAGGGCGGGCAAACGCGGCAGATCGAGATGCTCGACGACCTCGCTCAGCACAGCGGCGTCGTACCCCTTGAGCCGCTTGTCCGTATAGGTGAGGGCGCCCTGTATCAGCGTGACACGGGCGGCCTGGCGCTCGCTCATCCTGTCCAGCCCTATCCGGCGCCCGGCGATGGCCAAGGCGCGTACCGACACATCCACACCGACGATCCGGGTGAAGCGCACGTCCTTGAGCAGCGCCTGTACGAGCTGTCCCTGCCCGCAGCCCAGGTCGAGCACCGTGCCCGCGCCCGTGGCACGGAGGGCGGTCAGGATCACCTCGCGCCGCTGATCGGCGAGCGAGGGCTCCTTCGTGAAGCTCCTCACACGCCCGTCGTCAGCGCTGGCCGCGGTATCGGTGGCGTCCGCGGTGTCGGTGCCGTTTGCGGTGTCCGTGGTGTCAGTGGCGTCCGAGCGCGCTTCCCCGGTCTCCGCGCCGTCCAGGGCGGGGTCGGTGAGGATCTCCTCCACGGCGTTGTCGATCGCCTCGACGTCGATGTCGTCGGCCTCGGCGAGCCGGACCAGTTCGAGGCGCTCCATGGCCTGCCGGGTCAGACCCCAGCGGCGGGCCAGATAGCGGCTGGTGATCAGCTTCTGCTCGGGGTGCTCGGCCAGCCAGCCCTCGCCCGCGCGCAGCAGCTTGTCCACCTCGTCGGGCGCGACCCAGTAGTGCTTGGCGTCGTCCAGCACCGGCAGCAGGACATAGAGCTGGCGCAGCGCGTCGGCCAGCCGCAGCTCGCCGTCCAGGACGAGCTGGACATAGCGCGACTCGCCCCACTGGGGGAACCGCTCGTCCAGCGCCACCGGACGTGCCTCCACCGATGTCCAGCCGAGCGGCCCGAAGAGCTTGCCGACCAGCTCGGCGCCACCGCGCGCGGGCACGGCGGGGATCTCGATCCGCAGCGGCAGCGGCCGGGCGGCGCGCTCGGGCAGCGCGGCGCAGACCCCGCGCAGGGCGCTCTTGAAGACCGTGCTCAGCGCGACGGCGAGCAGCGAGGAGGCCGCGTAGGGACGGTCGTTGACATACTGCGCGAGCGCCGCGTCGGGCGCGCCGCCCCGGCCCTTCCCCCTGCTCCGCCGGACCAGCGCCACGGGATCGATCTCCAGCAGCAGCGCGGCCGTGCAGCGCTCGGTGGATGCCTCGGGGTAGAGCACATGGGCCGTGCCATGCGCTGTGGAGAACGTCTGCGCCCGGTCGGGGTGCTTGTGCAGCAGAAATCCGAGGTCGGTCGCGGGACGTTCCGGGGTGCCGGTCGTACTGATCGTCAGGAACACCCGATCGAGTATTGCCCGGGAGGACCACTACGACCAGGGGTTTTCGTCCTGCACGTCCTCCCGCCGTACTCCCATGTCCTCCCGCTGTGCTCCGGCACCCTCCCGCCGCGCCCCCGGTGTCCTCACCCGCCCAGCGCGGCGCCGAGCCGGGCGATGTCGGCCGGACCGACCCGGCAGCATCCGCCCACCAGCCGTGCCCCCGCCGACTGCCAGGCCCCCACCCGCGCCGGCTCGAAGGTGGCCTCGCCGCGCCAGGTCCGTTTCCCCGCGTCCCAGCCCTCGCCGCTGTTGGGATAGACGACGACCGGTTTGCCCGTCACCGAGGCGGCGGTCTCCACGGCGCGGTCGGCGTCCGCCGGCTCGCAGCAGTTGACACCCACCGCGATCACCTGACCGGCACCGGCCGCCAGGGCAAAGGCCTCGGCGAGCGGCTGTCCGGCCCAGGTGCGCTCCCCCGCGATGGAGTACGAGAGCCAGACCGGCACCCCGCAGCCGTCCACGGCCCGCAGCAGGGCCTCCGCCTCGTCGGTGTCCGGCACCGTCTCCAGCGCCAGCGCGTCGGGACCGGCCGCCACGAGGGTCTCGATCCTCGGCCGGTGGAAACGCTCCAGCTCCCGTACGGTCAGTCCGTACCGCCCTCGGTACTCACTGCCGTCCGCGAGCATCGCCCCGTACGGACCGACCGACGCGGCCACCCACACCTCGTGCTCCACGGTCTCGCCCGCGTGACGCGCCAGCTCCACACTTCTGGCCAGCAGACCGGCCGCCTCCCGCCTCCCCACACCCCGCCGCGCGAAGCCCTCGTAGGTGGCCTGGTAGCTGGAGGTGATCAGCACCCGCGCGCCCGCCCGCGCATACGCCGCGTGGGCCGCCCCGATCTGCTCGGGACCGTCGGCGAGGAGCCGCGCGGACCAGAGCTCGTCGGAGAGGTCGCAGCCCTGTGCCGCGAGCTGGTTGGAGAGACCGCCGTCAAGGACGACGGTCTCCCCGGCGAGGGCGGCGGCGAGTGTGCGGGCGGGTTTCATGACTGCTCTCCAGTGTCTCCGTGCTCACCGGCGCTCACCGGGTCCCCGCGCTCACCGCTGCTCACCGGGTCGGTCTCCGTGCCCACCGACCGGGCCCTGGGTCCTCGGTCCCGGCCATGCGCGGGACTCAGCCGAGCTGTGACTGGACCTGCGCGGAGATCAGCTCCAGATGGTCGAGATCGTCCAGGTCCAGGACCTGGAGATAGAACCGCGACGCGCCCACCGCCGCGTACCGCCCGATCTTGTCGACGACCTCGGCGGGCGAGCCCGCGAGCCCGTTCGCCCTGAGCTCGTCCGCCTCCCGGCCGATGGCCGCCGCGCGCCGGGCCACCTCCGCGTCGTCCTTGCCCACACAGACCACCAGCGCGTTCGAGTAGACGAGCTCGTCCGCCCGGCGGCCGGCCGCCGCCACGGCGTCCCGCACCCGGCCGAACTGCCGCTCGGTGTCCTCGATGGAGGCGAACGGCATATTGAACTCGTCCGCGTACCGGGCGGTCAGCCGGGGGGTGCGGGTGGCGCCGTGCCCGCCGATCAGGACCGGCACCTTGCCCTGCGCGGGCTTGGGCAGCGCGGGCGAGTCGGTGAGCTGGTAGTACGTGCCGTCATGGCTGAAGGTCTTGCCCTCCTCCGTCCCCCAGAGCCCGGTCACGATGGCGAGCTGCTCCTCCAGGCGGTCGAACTTCTCCTTCGGGAAGGGGATGCCGTACGCCGTGTGCTCCTCCTCGAACCAGCCGGCGCCCAGGCCCAGTTCGACCCGGCCGCCGGACATCTGGTCCACCTGCGCGACCTGGATGGCCAGCACGCCCGGCAGCCGGAAGGTGGCGGCCGTCATCAGCGTGCCGAGCCGGATCCGCTTGGTCTCCCTGGCCAGCCCGGCCAGGGTGATCCAGGCGTCCGTCGGCCCCGGGAGCCCGTCGCCCGACCCCATCCGCACATAGTGGTCGGACCGGAAGAAGGCGTCGAAGCCCAGGTCCTCGGTGGCCTTGGCCACGGTCAGCAGGGTCTCGTAGGTCGCCCCTTGCTGGGGCTCGGTGAAGATTCGAAGATCCATGCTTCTATCCTGCACCCTCGAACCGCCTGCCCCCTTCCCGCTCCCGTGCGCTCAGCCTGCGCAGCATTCCGCCCACCCGGTCGCTCGACTCGTCGGCGGCGTCGATCGCCTCGATGCACTGCCAGTAGAGCCCCTCCTCGTCCGTGGCACAGGCCACCGCGACCAGCGCGATGCCCACCTCACCCAGCAGCTCGCCCAGTCTCGTCAGCGCTCCCCCCGGGTCCCGCACCCCGGAGAGCTGCCCCGCCCGTATCCCGCCGGGGCAGAGCCCCGGCTGATCCGGCGGTCCGCAGCCGCGCCCGCCGGCCTCGCCCAGCTCCCGCGCCTCGGCCCTCAGCTCCTGCGGTCCGCTCAACGCCAACTGGTTGCCGATCGCCTGCGCGAGGGCCTGCGCCTGACAGGCCTCCGCGATCACATCCAGCGCCTCCGCGCTCCCCGCCAGGGCATGCCGGCTCACTCCGATGAGCCGTTCCGCATCCATGCACAGCCCCCGCTCATACGACAATCCTGCCCGTTCACTCCACTACCCAGAGTGAGGGAATGGCGACAGAAAGGCCAGAGCAATGCGGAAATCTCTGGACAGCAAGCTCAATGTGTATAACTCAGTCACTCCGCAGAGTGACGATCATGGTGAATCGGGCCCCGCTGAGGACCGCTTGGGCGGAAAGCGGACCTCATTCCGGTCGATCTTGGCCGCGAGCGCCGCGAGCGCGTCGATCCCCAGCACCTCGCAGAGCTGGAGCAGATAGGCGAGCACATCGGCGACTTCGTCGGTCACCCGGTGCGCCGACCCGGGGTCCTCCATCACCCGCGCCGACTGCTCCGGTGTCAGCCACTGGAAGATCTCCAGCAGCTCGGAAGCCTCGACGCTCAGCGCCGCCACCAGGTTCTTGGGGGTGTGGTACGGCTCCCAGTCCCGCGCCGCCGCGAACTCGGCCAGCCTGCGCTGCAGTCCCGCCACGTCATGTTCCGTCACGCGTCCAGGTCTACCACCGTCACTCCGGCGGCCCGCGCGCGAGCCCTCCCCGACGGCTCCGCGCCCGCGCCCACGACCGGACCCGCCATACCGACCGGACCCGCCGGATCCGCCGTACCAGCCGGACCGGCCGGACCCGCCGTACAGGACCCGCGACGCGGTGAACCGTTCCGCCTCGGGGGCCTCCCTACGACCGGGGGACGGCTTCCGCCGCGATCCCCTCGACCTCCGTGCCGATCGGCGCCAGCAGGAAGACGTTCTTGTCGACCCGGTGCATCCCGCTGCCGAGACCGAAGACGACCCCGCTGCTGAAGTCCAGGATGCGCTTGGCCACATCCGGCTCCGCGCCGGTCAGATCGAGCAGCACCGGGATCCGCGCGATGAGATGGTCCGCCACCTCCCGCGCGTCCCCGAACACCTGCACCCGCAGGACGATGAAGCGCCGGTTCTCCGCCGCGTAGTCACGCGGGACGGCCCGGTGGTCGACCCGGGACGGCCACTCGTCGCGGCCACGCAGCGGGACGACCTGTGCCAGGCCCTCCCACTGCTCGTCGGTGGCGTCGAACTCGCCGTATCTGCCGTACCTGCTCACCGGACCACCCCGCCCCTGCGCTGAGTCTGCATCCGGCCATACTCTCGTCCCTCACTCGTTCGGCCCAACAGCGACACGGCCCGGCCGGCAACGGAAACCGGCGGGACTCCGGCCGCCGCCGAAGTCCCGCCCGCGCGCGGGGCAGGCACCGGCAGGCACCCCTCAACGCGCCGCCGGGTGCTCCCTCTTCACCTCCAGACCGGCCGGCGCCTCGATGTGCGCCGTACCGTCGGCGTCGACCGAGATGTCCAGCCGTCCGCCCGCGACATCGAGTCCCGTCACCGTCAGCGGCCGGTAGGCCTCCGCGAACCCGGGCGCGACGGTGAGCGTGCCACCGGGGACATCGGCGCTGAGCCCCAGGACGGACTGGAGCACCAGCACCGACGAGGCCGCCGCCCAGGCCTGCGGACGGCAGGACGCCGGATACGGCGAGGGCCAGGCGTCGGTCGCCACGCCATGGCCGGCGAAGAGTTCGGGAAGGCGCGCGTCGAAGCCCGCGGACGCGGTCAGCAGACCCGCCGCGAGCGACGCCGCCTCGTCCGGGAATCCGGCCCTGACCAGCCCGTGCACGGCGATCGCGGTGTCGTGCGGCCAGATGGAACCGATGTGATAGCCGTACGGGTTGTAGCCCACCGAGTCACTGCTCAGTGTGCGCAGCCCATGCCCCGAGTCGAGATCGGGGGCGCTGAGCCGGGCGGCCAGCAGCGCGCTCTCCTCCTGGTTGAGCAGACCCGTGCCCAGCAGATGGCCGAAGCCCGAGGTGACCGAGTCCACCGGCTTCCTGTCACGGTCGAGGGCGACGGCCGGATAGGCGCCGCGCTCGTCCTCCACCCAGAAGTGGGCGCGGAACCGGTCGCCCAGCCGCTCGGCCCACTCCTCCCACTCGTCGGCGCCGGGACGGCCGAAGGCGCGCAGCAGCGCGGCGCCGCCGCGGGCCGCCTCGTAGGCGTACGCCTGGACCTCGCAGAGCGCGATCGGCGCGGCGGCCAGCCGCCCGTCGCGGTGCCGGATGGCGTCGCCCGAGTCCTTCCAGCCCTGGTTGGCGAGGCCCCGTCCGGTGAGGTCGATGTACTTCAGGAAGCCGTCGCCGTCCGCGTCGCCGTGGTCGCGCATCCAGGCGAGCGCGGACTCGGCGTTCGGCAGGAGCTGTTCGACCTGCTCGGGCGCGAGGCCCCAGCGCCAGGAGTCGTGCAGCAGGGTGACCCAGAGCGGGGTGGCGTCGACCGTGCCGTAGTAACTGGGCGGCAGGGCGAAGCCGTCGTGGAACTCCTGGGCGGCGCGGCGCACTTCGTGCAGGATCTTGCCGAGCTGCTCCTGGCTCTCCGGGTCGGACGCCGTGCCCTGGCGGCGGGCGAGGGTACGCAGCGTACCGGCGGCGAGTCCGGTGCCCAGCGGCAGCAGCATACGGGCCGCCCAGAGGGAGTCTCGGCCGAAGAGCGTGAGGAACCAGGGGGCTCCCGCGGCCAGGAACTGGTCCTCGGGCGCCTCGGAGTCGGTCAGCCGCAGCCGGTCGAGGTCGGCGGCCGACTGGTCGATCCAGTGGTCGAAGCGCCGGTCGGCGCTGCGCAGCACGGGGACGCGCCAGGGCGCGCTGTCCGCCGGGGGCGCCGGGAACTGGTCGCCGTCCTCGTGAGCGGCGTCACAGCGCAGCACGGCGGTCCAGGCCGCGCCGGGCGCCAGCTCGATCCCGTACTCCAGCCGTCCTGCCGCCGGATCGACGGCGGTGGGCTCCGGGGTGGAGACGAGCCGTACGGCGAAGGGCCCACGCGACCAGTCGAGTCCTCCCGCAGACGCGGTGGCGGTGACCGCGGGCTGGGTGTCCCCGGTCTTGACGCGCTCCATCAGCGCGAGATCGGTGGCGGCGGTCACGATCAGCCGGAAACGGACATTCTGCCCACCGGCGTTGATGACCTCCAGGGTCTCCTCCAGCCGCCCGGAGGTGATGGCCCGGCGCCGGTGCAGGGTGACGGCGGGGTCGGCGGTGTCCTCGCCGAGACCGCGCAGCACACCGCGGAAAGCGGCTCTGTCGGCACCGTCAAGGGCTCCGCGCACCGGTGCGATCGCGATGCCGTCGGCCGCCACGGTCAGCCGGGCCAGCGCCCTGCTGTCGCCGTGGTAGAAGCCGTCGGCGCCGCCGTCGATCTGACCGTCCGCGTGCGAGACCGCGAAGCTCGGCGCGTACAGCGTCACCACGGCGTCGTGCAGGAACGGCTGGAGCCCTTCGGCCGAGGGGGCGGCCCCCGCGACGGAGTTCGTTATGTCGTGGGTCTTGACAGTTGTATCCAACAGAGCAGAACCTCTCAGGCATTGGAGCGTTCCAAGAACCCTAACGACGACCTCAGGGCGTTGACAATGGCATTAGAACGCTCCAATAAACTCACACCGAACTCGCTCTGCACACGACCCGCCTCCGGAGACACCCATGCCCCGCTCCCCCGACACCCCCTCGGCCAAGGCCGGTCCAGTGACCCTGGCCATGGTCGCGCGACGGGCAGGGGTCTCTCCGCAAACGGTGTCAAATGCCCTCAACTCACCCGGACTGCTCCGCCCCGAGACCCTGGAACGCGTCCGGCGCACCATCGATGAGATGGGCTACCGGCCGCACCGGGCCGCGCAGGCGCTCCGTACCCGCTCCAGCAAGCTGATCGGTTACGGCATACGTCCCATGCCGCCCGGCACCACGGCGCCGGTCATGGACCGGTTCCTGCACGCGCTCTCCCAGACCGCGGACGAGGCCGGCTACCGGGTGCTGCTGTTCGCCTCGCCGCCGGGCGCGGGAGCGCTGGACGGCTACGAGGAGCTCCTCGATCTGCACCGTGTCGACGGCTTCGTGCTCAGCGGCACCGACCGCGGCGACCAGCGCCAGGCGTGGCTGGCCAAGCGCGGCGTGCCCTTCGTGGGCTTCGGCCGGATGTGGTCGGGCCGCCAGATAGGCGACTGGGCGGATGTCGACGGCGCGGCGGGCACGGACGCCGCCGTGGACCATCTCGTCGCTCTGGGCCACCGGAAGATCGCGTTCCTCGGCTGGCCGCGCGGCTCCGGCGTCGGCGACGACCGCGCCGAGGGCTGGCAGCGCGCCATGCGCCGGCACGGTCTTCCGATCCGCGGCAGACGCGCGCAGAGCGTCGACGACATCGACTCGGCACAGGCCGCCGCGGGACCGCTGCTGGACGCGGGCGCCACGGCCGTGATCGCCGCCAGTGACATGCTCGCGCTGGGCTGCTACCACGCCCTGCGCAAGCGCGAGGCCGTACCGGGCGAGGACGTCGCCGTGGTGGGCTTCGACGACTCCCCCACCGCCGCGCTCCTCTCCCCCGGTCTCTCCACCATCGCCCAGCCGCTGGAAGCCGTCGGCCGCGAATGCGTCCGGCTGCTGCTGGCCAGGATGGCGGACCCGGACGCGCCGCCGGAGCGCGTCCTGCTCGAACCCTCGCTCGTCGTACGGGACAGCACACCGGTATTAGCCGGCTGAGCCCCGCCCGGACCGGACCCCCGGCCCCCGGCCGGACCGAGCCCCCGCTACCCGCGCCTTTGCCGCGCCCACCCGCCCCCGCCGGAGCCGTCGTACGACGTGCCCCGGTGGCGGCCCATCGATTCACAGCACGCCCTTCCGGGCCGCTGAGCCGCACGTTTCATCCCTTTCAGGAGGAATTCATGGTCACCCGCACGGCCGTCGCCGCCTTCGCCGCGTGCGCGGCGCTGCTGACCGCCACCGGCTGTTCGTCCAGCTTCGACGACAGCAAGGAGCCGGCCCAGGACAAGGCCGCCAAGCAGAACCTGACGGTCCTCATCGCCACCTCGGGTGACGCCGAGACCCAGGCGGTCAAGACCGCCGCCGCCGCGTACGCGAAGAAGTCCGGCAACTCGGTCACCGTCGAGGTCGCCAAGGACATGAACCAGCAGCTCGCCCAGTCCTTCGCCGGGCACAAGCCGCCGGACGTCTTCTATGTGAACTCCGACCAGTTCGCCAACTACGCCAAGGGCGGCTCGCTCTACGCGTACGGCGACCAGATATCCGACGCCTCCGACTTCTCGGAGCAGCTCCGTACGTCGTTCACGTACGACGGCAAGCTGATGTGCCTGCCCAAGGACACCTCCACGCTCGGTCTCGCCATCAACACCGATCTGTGGCAGAAGGCCGGTCTGACGGAGAAGGACTACCCGAAGACCTGGGAGGAGCTGAAGACCGTCGCGGACAAGCTCACCACCGGTGGTGTCACCGGTCTGGTCACCAGCGACGAGTACCAGCGCCTCGGTGTCTTCATGAAGCAGGCGGGCGGCTGGGTCACCGACACGGACCAGAAGAAGATGACCGCCGACAGCCCCGAGAACGCCGAGGGGCTCGCGTTCGTCCAGTCCCTGCTCAAGTCGGGCTCGATGAAGTTCGCCAAGAACGTCGACACCGGCTGGGGCGGTGAGGCGCTCGGCAAGGGCAAGGCCGCGATGACCATCGAGGGCAACTGGCTCGACGGCGGTATGAAGCTCGACTACCCGGACGTCAAGTACGCCGTGGCACCGCTGCCCGCGGGCCCGGCCGGCCAGGGCACGCTCGCCTTCAGCACCTGCTGGGGCGTGGCCGCCGACAGCGCGCACCGCGAGGCGGGCGTCGACCTCGTGAAGTCGCTCACCACCGCGGACCAGCAGATCGCCTTCGCGGACGCGTTCGGTGTGATGCCGTCGCGGACCAGCGCGCTCACCACGTACGCCGAGCGGTTCCCCGCGGCCAAGGCCTGGGTCGACGGCAGCGCGTACGCGCAGGGTCCGGTGACGATCGCCGGCTTCGACAAGGTGCTGAGCCAGTTCAACACCGATCTCCAGTCGCTGCGCACCGCCGACCCGAAGAAGATCCTCGCCGACCTCCAGCGCAACGGCGAACAGGCCATCTCGAAGGGCAACTGAGCCCGATGTCCATCCGCACGATGCGCGCGCCCCGCGCGCGCCGTACCCCCCGCGCGACCGGCACGCCAGGCGCTCCTGACGGCGCATCCGGCGGAACCGGTACGACCGCGACGGCCCGCGCCCGGCGCGCGGGCCGTCGCGGGGAGGGCGCCTGGGGCTGGCTGTTCGTCAGCCCCATGGTGGTGATCCTCGGTCTGTTCCTGGTCCTGCCCATCCTGATGGCGCTGTGGGTGAGCCTGCTGCGCTGGGACGGGCAGTCCAATCCGTTCTCCGGGCAGGCCGACTTCGTGGGTCTGGACAACTACCGGACCCTGCTGACGCAGGACGGCCTCGACCGCACGCTCTTCGCGACCGCCCTGCGCAACAACGCCTATTACGTACTGCTGACCGTGCCGCTCCAGACCGTGCTGGCGCTGGGCCTGGCCCTGATCGTCAACCAGAAGATCCTGCGCGGGCGCGGCGCCCTGCGTACGACGTTCTTCTTTCCCTCGGTCACCAGCTCCATCGCCGTCTCCACGGTCTTCCTCTTCCTGTTCCAGGGCAGCGGGGCGGTCAACTCCCTGCTGTCGTGGATCGGGGTGAAGGGACCGAACTGGTTCGCGGATCCACGGGGAGTGCTCTCGCTGGTCCTTGGCGGTCTGGGAATCGTCGATCCCGAGCGACCGGCCGGGGTGCTGGCGGACCACTCGGTCATGGGGCTGTCCTGGTTCGAGTGGCTCTCGGGCCCCTCGGTCGCGATGTGCACGATCATCCTGCTGGCCGTCTGGACCACCTCGGGCACCTTCATGCTGATCTTCCTCGCGGCGCTCCAGGACATCCCGCGCGAGCTGGAGGAGGCGGCGGCGCTGGAAGGCGCCAACCGCCGCCAGCTCCTGCGGTATGTGACGCTGCCCGCGCTGCGTCCCGTGCTGTTCCTGGTCCTCACGCTGGGACTGATCTCCACCTGGCAGGTCTTCGACCAGGTGTATGTGATGGGCCAGGGCGCCCCGGGCAATACGACGCTCACCCCCGCCTTCCTGTCGTACTCCGCGGGCTTCGACAACGCGGACTTCGGCCAGGGCGCGGCGATCGCGTTCATCCTGCTCGCCCTGATCCTCTGTCTGACCGGGTTCCAGCGCTGGGTGCTGCGGGAGCGCGGAGCACGCACCGGGAGGAAACGATGACCGCCACCGGTACGCCCGTGAACGACCTCGACGGACAGACGGAAGGGAACGGCCGGGCGATACGGGAGGGCCGGGCGGAACGGGTCCGTCGCCGGCGGGCCTCGCGTGACCAGGGACGCCCTGTGCTGCCCCGGTTCCCCGTTCCGCTGCGGGTGCTCGGGTACGCCCTGGTCGTCGGCGTGGCCTTGCTCTATCTGCTGCCGTTCGCGCTTCAGCTGGTGACCGGTTTCAAGACCGATCCGGACGCCGCCTCGCATCCGCTCTCCCTGCTGCCCGCCACCCCGACGACCGCCGCCTACCAGCGGCTCTTCGGGCTGAGCGAGTCCGGGGACGGGGTGCCCTTCCTGCGCTGGCTGGGCAATTCGGCGCTGGTGGCGGTGCTCGTCACGGCGGGGCGGGTGCTGTTCGACTCGATGGCGGGGTACGCGCTGGCGCGGCTGCGCTTCCGGGGCCGTGGAGTGCTGTTCGCCTTCGTCCTCGCGGTGATGGCGGTGCCCGGGGTGGCGCTGCTGATCCCGAAGTTCCTGGTGCTCAACACCTTCGGGATCTTCGACACCTACACCGCCATGATCCTGCCGCTGCTGGTGGACGCGGCGGGCATCTTCATCATGAAGCAGTTCTTCGAGTCGGTGCCCCGCGAGGTCGAGGAAGCCGCGCGGGTGGATGGCGCGGGGGTGTTCCGTATCTTCTGGTCCGTCGTCCTGCCGATGGCCAGACCCGCGCTGATCACCCTGACGATCCTGTCCTTCCAGGGGTCGTGGAACGAGTTCACGCACTTCCTCGTCGCCACCCAGTCCGGCCAGTACGAGACGCTCACCACGGGCCTGGCCCGCTTTGTCTCGGGCGGTCTGGGCGGCGGTACGCAGTATCCGCTCAAGCTGGCCGCCGCGCTGCTCTCCACCCTGCCGGTCGCGGCGCTGTTCTTCTGCTTCCAGCGCTACTTCGTCAACGGCGCCAACTCGGGCGCGGTCAAGGAGTGAGGACGACACGGTGACAGGGAAGGGCCGGGGCCCGGCGGGGAACTCCCGCCGGGCCCCGGCCCGTACCACCCCGGCCCGTACCACCCCGGGGCGCGCCGCCCCCGCTCGCATCGTTTCCGCGCGTATCGCTCCGCCGATGAGGTGAAACACCCCCTCCCGTCGGTGCGGTCGGCGATCCACCGGCCCCCTCCTCGCGAATGTGTCGGTGAGAGTCCCGCGGTGGCGCGGGCGCCGAGCAGAAAGGGGGCGTGATGGGCGCGGAGCACATCGACACCCGATTGCTGGAGGAACTGACCGAGCGGTCGCAGGACTTGAACAGCGACGCCCGCAGAATCACCGGGAGCGCGCTGACCGACTTCGCCGCGGCGGAGTCCGCGTCGAGGAACGACATCACGGCGCTGGAGAGCGCCGCGTCGCTGGAGAACCTGCTGGTGAGCGTCTACCGGAGCGCCGTCGCGCTGCCGTTCGTCAAGAACGGGACCAAGACCGTCGCGGAGTTCTTCGACACCACCGCCCAGCAGCACCAGGCCCACGCCAAGGCGTTCAACGACGCCGCCGCCAAGGCGGGCGGCCGGCCCCAGAGCCAGCCCGACGAGACCTACGAGGCCGTCGTGACCCGGGCGCTGCCGGCCGTCAAGGCCCCGGCGGACGTGGTCAGGCTCGCCCTGTATCTGGAGGACGTGGCCGCGCGGACCCACACCAGGAATGTGACCAGGGTCGCCGACACCAAGCTGCGCCGGCTCTTCGGCTCCGTCGCACCGGTCGAGGCGCAGCACCGCGCCACCCTGCTGGCCGTGCAGTCCCTGCTCGCCTCGGGCCACGAGAGCCTGATCGAGATCCCGACGGACGCCCCCAGACTGCCCGCGGCCGTCGGCAGCGCGGCCATTCCCGAAGTCTTCCAGCCGATCGCCAACGCCCGGCCGATGCCCGAAGGAGCCCTGAAGTGAGACGCGCGCGAGGCGGTTGGGAGCTGCCCATCAGTGAGAGCCAACTCGGCCGTCTCACCAAGGAGATGACGGAGGCTCACCACGACACACTGCCCGCCCTGCGCGCGGACGCCGCGTCGCTCACGGAGCGGATCAGGGCGCTCGGCCCCGCGCGGCGCGGTGGTCTTCCGACGGGCGGGAACCGCGCCGGCCGTCTCCCGGCGGGCCTCGGGGCGGCGGACCGCGCCGCGCCGGCGAACGGTACGGGGAACACCGGCCCGGCCGACGCCGGACGCCGCCGCTTCCTGCTGGGCGCCGGAAGCCTCGGTGCCGCTCTTCTGCTGACCGGCTGCACCAGCGCCGGAACCGATGAGAAGGGCGCCTCCCCGCCGGGAGCGCCGGCGGACGTGCTTCCGCCCCGCGCCGCCGCGGACACGGTCATGTACACCGAGCACCTCAGATTCGTCGCGCTGTCGGCGGCCCTGGAGAACCAGGCCGTGGGCGCCTACGGATCGATCCTGGCGGCGGCCGGGGCGGAGAAGTTCGGCGCCGTACCGCCCGCCGTGTCGACCTTCGTCACCATGGCGATGGCCCACCACATCGACCACGCCAAGGCATGGAACACGGCCCTGACGGACGCGGACAAGCCGGCCGTCACCGATGTGCCGCTGTCGAACCAGCGGGCGATCACCACCGCGCTGGCCAGGATCACCAGCGTCGACGACGCCGCCAAGCTCGCCCTCCAGCTGGAGGACCAGGCCGCGCAGACCTATCTCTTCGCCAGCTACAACGGCAAGAGCGCCGCCGGGATCGAAACCGCGGCCACCATCGCGCCGGTCGAGGCGATGCATGTCTCCATCCTGCGCTTCATCCTCGGACAGGACCCGGTCCCGGAGGCGTTCCTGCCGGAGGACATGGCGGCGACGCCGAGTCTGCTGACGGTGTGAGGAACACCGGACGGTGCGCGGCATACGGGTGCGTGCCCGGCGGCGGGCACGCACCGGCCCCGGCGCGGGGGCCGGGGCGGGAGCGGGCACCCGGGCCGGTCATCCCGACCGTCGGATCCGCCAGGGAAGCCTGAGTCTGCGGCGGTAGCGGCGCGAGGGAGCCACGGGAGCGGTCCCGCGGTACGGCGGTTCCTCGTCCAGATCCAGATACGGTCCGGTGTCTCCGTCCGCCGCCGACCGCAGTCCCGGTTTGTCGTACCGGGTGGCGGCGATCACCTCGACGAGCTGCTCCTCGGTGAAGAGCTCGGAACCCCGCACATGCGGTACGAAGCCGACGAGTACGCCGTCCTCCACGACCTCGGCCCGAAGGCCCAGTACGTCGTCCATGTCCCAGATCGCCTCGCCCCCCTCGGCGAGCACGATCTGTACACCGCACTGATAGACACCCAGGTGGGCCATATGGGCCATGACGCCCCGGGCCCGCAGGGAGGACACGAGACGGCCGGCGCGTTCCTCGTCCATCCGATGCCCCATCTCCCTGTGCGGAGGCTTTTGAACGTATATGTCCCGTGGCCATCATGGTAAGCCGTTTCGCCGGGACGGCGAGTTCCGGGGGCAGCGCCCGATCCCGACCCCGGGGCCACGCGTCAGCGGGTGGCGGGCATCACGTCGAAGGAGACCTGGACCGGCACCCGGGCGCCGGTCCAGCCGCGTACCTCCGGCTCGTTCAGCGAGCGGACCCAGACGTCCACCAGCGCCACGACGTCCTCGCCGGGCCAGGGACCGACGCCCATGACCCGCATACCGGCCTCGGCGGCGGACCGGATCCCGCAGGTGGAGTCCTCGACCGCCAGGGTGTCGACGGGCTCGGCGCCGCACAGCCGTGCGGCGGTGAGATAGACGTCCGGGAGGGGCTTGGGTCTGATCTCACCCTCGGGCACCACGATGTGGTCGAAGTGGTCGAGCAGTCCCGCCGTGCCGAGGCAGGACTCGACGACCTCCCTCGGGCAGTTGCTGGCGACGGCGAGAGGGGCGAGGCCCGCCGATTCCTCGACGAGCCGGCGGGCGCCGGGCATGGTGCGGGGGTTGTCGGCGACGAGCGCGCGGAAGTGCCCGAGCAGCAGGACGGTCAGGTCCTCGACGAGTTCCGGGCGTCCCGCCTCCTCGGCCATGAGGCGGCCGCATTCGGTGTAGTGCAGTCCCTTGGCCCGCTCGGCGAAGCCGGGCATGGGGGCGAATCCATACTCGCGCAGCGCCAGAATTCGAGCGTCCTGCCAGTGGCATTCGGTGTCCATGAGGGTTCCGTCGCAGTCGAAGACGATGGCCGCGGGAGTCCAGGAAAGGATGCGGTGAGCTGTCATCCGATTGTTCCGTTCAGAAGAGCCCGATTAGCGGCAGCACTGGCCGCCGCGACAGTGCGAAACACCGCGGGCACGCTGGTCACCCGCTGTCGGGCGGGCGCGATCCGGGCAGTCGCGGCCTTATGGAGAAGGCCGGTTGAGGGCGACCACCCAAGAACATAACGATCGCTACGCTAGAGAGGAAAACTATTGGTAGTCAAGTGACTTCACAGAGTATTCCCAGGCTTTACCTGTAGCGGAGGACGCCAAAAGCCTTCTGTTCCCCGTCCTGGAGAAAACGGAACACACAGATGTCGTGGTGGGGCACACACATAATTCGAGCGGGCGGGCTGTATTCGATAAAGCGTGCTGCTTCGAGTCGTCCGCCGGTGGGACGCAGCAAAGCGCCCCGGCTTTCCACGGCCGCGGCCTGGCGCGCGGCTTCCAGCAGAATGATGCCGGGAACATGATCCGTGGCGTGGTCGAAGAAGAAGGGGTGCCGCGGGTCGGCCGGATCGACCAGGAGGGTGCCGCCGTCGAGTCCGAGGACGACATCGTGCGCGCCCGTCACCCCCAGCCCGCGGAAGTCGGGGCGGACCGGCCCGGTCGCGCTCCCCGGCGCGGTGAAGCGCCGACGGCCGGTCCGTACGGCGTCGTACCGTTCGCCGTCCATGACGCGCGCACCGCCCCCGGCCCGCGCGAACACCGTGCCCCGGGCGGAGAAGGAGACATCGAGCCGCAGTCCGGTGACCGCGCCGTCCTCGGCGGCGCGGCGCACCTCGCTCGCGCGTACGGCGCAGGTCACCCCGGTGGCACCGGAGACCGCCCGGGGTTCCGCCGACGGATCGATCCCGAAGAACAGATCGGTGATGAGCAGATGCGCGGTGGGCGCGACATCGAAATACCGGAGCGGGATATAGATCCCGAGCTGGCGCAGCGTCTCGACGATCATCAGCGGACTGTGCAGATCGGCGCCGTCGCGCGGAAAGGTCGGATGGGACCGGGACCAGGACGCCGCGGCTTCGAATCCGCCGTCCGGACTCCGCCGTACATCGGTGAGCAGCACCTCGGCCACGGAGTCGCGGTGCACCATCTCGCGTGCGACCGTACGCGACCAGGACAGCGGGCGGACGTCCTCCAGGGTGCCGACGATCGATGCCTCAGCAACCGTTGTATTCATGCGACAAGAACACCGCAATTTTCGTTGCTACGCACCCCAGCCCGGAGCCGCCAAGCCCGCCACGCCCGGTGGGAAAAGCCGCTACATTGCCTGCTGTCATTTAACGGAACGGCAATCCGGGGTACACGTGCGGGTTCGGGTGCAGCAGGTTCGGGCGAAAACGACGCGGAGGTTTCTCCTGGAAGCGGCGGCACAGTTGTTCGATGAGCGGGGTTACTCAGGCACCAGTATCAGCGATATCAGCGCACAGTCCGGCCGCACCAGCGGAGCCATCTACTTCCACTACGCCAGCAAGGAGAATCTCGCCCTCGCCATTGTCGAGGAGCATTTCGCGACCTGGCCCGATCTGATCGACCGTTACAGCGCGTCCGACCGTCCGGCGCTGGAACGGCTGGTCGCGCTGAGTTTCGAGGTGGCGAGGGCCTTCCGGGACGATGTCGTCATCCGCGCGGGCGCCCGGCTCTGGGCGGAGCGCACCGCTATCAATGCCACGCTGCCGAGACCTTTTGTGGGCTGGCTGGAAACCGTCACCAAACTTCTCGAAGAGGCCCGTCAGGAGGGGGAACTCACACATGGCGTCACCCCTCAGGTGGCCGCGCACGGACTCGTGTGCGCCTTCTTCGGACTGCACACCGTCTCCGACGCCCTGGAGGGGCGCCGTCAGATCGAGGAAGCGCTGCACGATCTGTGGCTGCTGCTCCTGAACGCCCTTCAGACGGACCCGGATCCGGCGGCCCTGCTCGCGCGGGTGCGTGAACACCCCCTCGCACCGGTGCCCGCCGGGGGGCGATGAACCGAGGGCGGCGGTGGACGGACAGACGGCCGGACCCGGCCGGGACGGAGGATGTCCCGGCCGGGTCCGGCCGTCTGTGCGGGTGCGCGGACGTGCGGGTGCGCGGATGCACGAGCGCGCGGGCCTGTACGGATGTGACGGTACGTCAGCGTCGAGCGCCGGCGGAGCCTGTCAGCGGGGTCTGTCCGCGGGGTCTGTCCGCGGGGTCTGTCCGCGGGGTCTGTCAGTACGGGCCGTTCACATTGTCGATCGAGCCGTACCGGTCGGCCGCGTAGTTGCAGGCGGCGGTGATGTTGGCGACCGGGTCGAAGCTGTCCATCGACGTACCGGGCACGTGGTAGGCCTGGAACGTGGGGTCGATGACCTGGAGCAGGCCCTTGGAGGGCGTACCGGCGGCGGCGTTGGAGTCCCAGTTGTTGATGGCCGACGGATTGCCGGAGGACTCACGCATGATGTTCCGGTAGATACCGTCGTAGCTGCCGGGGATGCCCTGGGCGGCCATGACGTCCAGCGACTCGTTGATCCAGCCGTCCAGATCGTCGGTGTATGTCTTCGGGGCCGCCTGGGTGACGGTGTCGCTCGTATCGGCCGTCGCGCTCTCGGCGGTGGCCCCGGCGTCCTCGGCGGTCGCCGTCGGATCCTCGGTAGCCGCCGTCGCGTCCTCCGTGGCCGCCGTCGCGTCGTCGGTGGCCGCCGTCGCGTCCTCCGTGGCCGCCGTCGCGTCGTCGGTGGCCGCCGTCGCGGTTTCCTGCTCGACCACGGCGGTGGCCGGTGCGGTGGCCGCTGGTGCGGTGGCCGCCGACGTGGCGGTGGCCGGTGTGGCGGTGGCGGGCGGGGCGGACGCGGTCCTCTCACCGAGGGTCAGTTCGACGCCGGGGTGGATCAGTGCCGGATTGCCGCCGATGACCTCACGGTTGTCCTCGTACAGCTTCTTCCAGCCGCCGCTGACGGAGTGCGCGGCCGCGATCCTGGAGAGCGAGTCCCCCGCGACGACGGAGTAGGTCTCCGGGTTGTCCTTCTGCGTCGCGGCGGCGGGCGACGACACCGCCTCGGCGGTGGTCGCGGCGATGAACGGGAGCGCGAGTACGGCACCACCCGTGCCCACGACGGCGAGACCTCGGGCGAACGGGCTGGTTCTGGGACGGCGGTGCTTGGCCTGTGCGGGCATGACGCATTCCTCTCCGTCGCCTGCGAGGTGAGCTGTCGGGTTCGGGCTGGAGCTGCCCGGCCGCGGTATGAGCGCGGCTTCACCCCAAGCCGGTCCGGATTCCGGAACGGCGCCTTACCTGGGTCCCCCGCTCCTGCCGTGCGTGAGTGGGTTCGGTTTCCGGGCGGCGGCAGGATTCGGCGGTCCGTCCGGATTGACGTGAACGTAGGCGGAACGTCCGGACAAAAACAAGACCTGAATTCACAGCGCGATCCCGGCGGACGAATCCAGAGCGGAATGATCCGGTTACGCAGAAGTCGTCCGGGGACTCAACTCTCGCTCCCCGGGAGCGAAATGGCCGAGGCGACGGGAGCCACGGAACACGGCCGATGTGACGCACATCATGACCCCTGACGGAATTTCTGACGTCACAACACCGTACAGAGAATGCCAAGGCGTGCCAATACCACCCAAATGCACCACGGGAAGAATGCGGGCAAACCGCCCATACAATTACTTTTCAAAACGGGTGCGATATACCATGCTGCTCCGACCAATTCGATGTGGGTGTCATTTATTCCGCGTCGGGGTGCGTGCCGAGTGCGTATCGCCACCATTCGGGGAGGGAAAGCGGTGGAACGGGGGGACAGCCTTTGGGAGTGCGCCGGCGCCGCGACGGCGTCGCCACATCGCGTACGTTCATGGCGTAACTCGTCTGTTCCACGAGGAGGTTCAGTGTCACAGGATCCGTGGTTTCTGAGGGATCTGGCGCCGGATGTCGTGCTCGCCGGTTCGGTGATGAACGGCAGTCTGCGGGGAGCCGAGGCGGTGCGGGCGCAGATTCGTGCCGTGCTCGGCCTCTACCGCGAGTTCACTCCCGTCTGGGAGGGCGAGTTCGGTGACCGTCGGGTGAACGAGTACACCGCCGTCGTCGACGGCAGGCCGGTGACGGGAGTCGGCGTGTTCCATATCAATGACCAGGGCCAGGTGGACGAGATCGTCGTCGATCACCGGCCGCTGTCCGCGGCCCTGACCGTCTCCAGGCTTCTGGGCGAAGCCCTGGCCGGCGGCCCCGGCCGTGACCGCGACGAGTTCTATCGCCCCGACGGACAGACCTACGAGGATCTGATCGGGTACGCCGAAACCCATGGCCGCGAACTCTGACGCGTACGCCCGCTCGCGACCGGTGAACCGCGAGTGCGAGCGCGAGGGAGCGTCGTGCTTCAGTGCCGCCGGGCCTCAGTTCCGCCGGGGCGCCGGGCCCGTGGAGTCGCGTATGACGAGGTGCGGCACAAACGCTTCCTGCCGTCGTGGGGCGTCCGGGTCGGCGATACGGGCTCTGAGGATGCCCGCGGCCCGTCGGCCGATATCCGTCTTCGCCGGGGAGACGGTGGTCAGAGGCACTTCGCACAGGTCGGCCACCTCGTTGTCGTAGCCGATCACGGAAAGGTCCTCCGGGACACCCAGTCCCCGCCGCCGGGCCGCGCCGACCAGCAAGGACGCCTCACGGTCCGCGAAGCAGAGCGCGGCCGTCGCCCCCCGCGCCATCAGACGGCCGAGGAAGCCGTCCGCGTCCTCGGCGGTCCAGCGCGGCAGTGACGCCGTGACCACGGGAGCCGGATCGAGCCCGGCGCGCTCCAGTCCGACGGCGAGGCCCGACCGGATCTGCGGGGCCGTGTGCGGACTGGTCCTCTCCAGATAGCCGACGCGGGTGTGCCCGAGCCCCAGCAGATGCTCGACAGCCGCACGCGCCCCGGCCGCGTGGTGGGAGCAGACGAACTCGTGCGAGGTCGCCGTCAGGTCCATCCCCCGCTCGACGAGCACCGCGGGCACGGCGAGTTCCCCCGCGATCCCGAGCCAGTGCTGTGGACCGTCCTCGCCGAGGGTGGGTACCAGTATCAGCCCGGCCGCTCCCGACCGGATCAGTTCGTCGACGGCCCCTTGCTCCATGCCGGGGTCCCATTCGGTGCAGCGCAGGAGCATCCGGCAGCCGTGGCGGGAGAGTTCACGTTCGATACCGGCGATGACGCGCGGGTAGTAGTAGGTCAACGAGGGCACTACGACGCCGACGGTGTACCCGGTGCCGGATGCCCGGGACTCCGAGACATACGTTCCGGATCCCTGCCGGCGGTAGACAAGGCCCTCCTGGACCAGCAGGTCGACGGCCCGCCGCACGGTATTGACGCTCACTTCCTGGTCGCGGGCCAACTGCTGCTCGGTGGGCAGTTTGCCGGCCGGCCAGCGCAGTTCGGCGATGGCCCGTCGCAGCTCGTCCGCGAGACGGCGTGTCTTGTGCCCCCGCGCGGCCGTACCGACAGGAGTACGTGGCGAACTCACCGCATCCCCCTCGATCCGCGCCCACACCGGCCCGACATGACGAGCTTACGACCCTACCCGTCGCGGAGCCGCCGCTGCCCGGAGAGCACCAGCCCGAATTCATTCCAATGAATCTGTTGACGCATGGCATGACTTGACCGAAACTCCTCACCAGACGCGGCGTCAGTCATCGCGGTCCCCCACCCACGATCCCCCCACACAAGAAGACGAGGTTCCCTCGTGGCCATCACCCTGTCCGTGCGCGGAACGAGCAGGCGCACCGCACTCTTCGCCTGCGTAGTACTGGTCATCGGGTTCCAGGCGGACGGGACCGCCTTCGGGACCGAGACCTCAGCCGCCGGGGCCGCCGCCACGGCCTACTACGTGGACCCCGCCGTGGGTTCGGCGGGCAATCCCGGCACCGCGGACAGGCCGTGGCGTACCTTGCAGGAAGTCTTCGCGTCCGGGCGGACCTTCGCCGACGGAGACGTCATCTACCTGCGCAGTGGCAACCACGGAAGTCCGGTCATCACCGGGGGCGTCTCCTCGGGCGTCCGGACCGTCAAGGCGGCGCCCGGCGCGGCGCCCCGTATGAAGACTCTGAGGTTCGCGTCCGGTGCCACCCGCTGGACGGTCGACGGGGTGCTCATCTCGCCCCAGGAGGCGGACGGTACGTACACCACCGGCAACCTGGTGCAGTTCGACGCGGGTGCCACCCACGACATTCTGCGGAACTCACAGGTCCGGGCCGCGAGCGACGCGTCGGCGGACACCTGGTACAACAACGACTGGGTCAGCCGGAGCGGCACGGGCGTCCTGGTCGTCGGCGCCGACAACCAGGTTCTCGACAACCAGATCCGCAACGTCCGCAACGGTGTGATGCTGGAGCGCACCTCCCAGGCCGGCGCCGGCGCGACCGGAGCGGTGGTCAGGGGAAACAGCGTCAACCACTTCTGGGAGGACGCCTTCCGGTGCAAGGTCAGCGGCTGCCTCTTCGAGTACAACTCGGCGGTGAACAGCTACGCGGTCGTACCGCCGGGCATGGAGAGCGACCCGCCGCACCGGGACATGTTCCAGAGCTACCGCGGCGACGGCAGTTTCACCCCGGTCACCGGCGTCGTGCTGCGCGGGAACGTCTTCACCAGCCGCACGGGCACGCGGTACACGAAGATCCCCTTCCAGTACAACGGCAAGTACACGATCCAGGGGATCGGCGCCTTCGACGGCCCGTACCGCAACTGGACCATCGAGAACAACGTGGTCCAGGTGGAGGTGGGTCTCGCCATGGGTCTCTACGGTATGAACGACAGCAAGATCGTCAACAACACCGTGGTCCCTCGGTATCCGGCCACCGACAGCGAGATCCGGCTCACCCATCAGAAGGACGGAACGCCGTCGAGCGGCGACATCATCCGCAACAACCTGGCACGCACCTTCAACACCGGCGCCGCGACGAATGTCCAGCACTCCAACAACATCACGGTGGGTACCGCCTTCTCGACCTACTTCGTCAACTATCGGGCCGGAGACCTCCATCTGAGGCAGGGAACCCCCGCGATCGGCGCCGCGACCACCAGGGACGCTCCCACGCTCGACGCCGACCGGAAGCAACGCTCCGCACCCTTCGACGTGGGCGCCTACGAATTCTGACCCCGACGGCACCGCTGCCCCGCCGAGGGGTGACCTCGCGGTGGATGGCCGCGAGGCCCGCTCCGGGACAGAGCTCATGGGCAGGGCCAGGGCCTGACCGCGGCCGGGGCCCGGTCCCGGGGCCCTCTCGTATGAACGAGCACGAACGAGCACGAACGAGCACGAACGATCACGTTCGAAAAGGGGAGGACGACTCACCAAGTAGGCGTATCCGGGCGGGAGTTCATGACGCGGGACAGGTACGTCGGGCACGCTGTCGCGGGTGATACGACTCCCAGGGCATCCGCGGCGCAGGTGGCTCCGCCTCGTACTGCTCGCCTCGTTGACGTACGCGTCGCTCCATCTGGGGTGGGTGCTGCTCGCTGCCGATCCCGACTCCGTGCAGGAACTGACCGCCATCACCAGCATGTTCACCGGACTGTGGGCGTTCGGGGCAACGGTCGCCTCGTTCCTTCCCGCGCACACCCCGCCCCAGGACCCGGCGGAAGCCGCCGACCAACTGGCGGCCACCGTGCGGGAACAGTGGTCGGAGGAGGTCGTGGCCCGTCAGTTACGGGACCCGCGCGTGATCCCGCTCTCCTGGGCCGCCACCGACCGGCCGGTGGCGGCGCCGGCCGAGACCGTCGTAGGGCCACAGGCGGGACGCGTCCTGCGGATGTCCCTCGACGGCCGTCTGGAGGGCGACTTCCACCGCGCCGCTTCCCAACTTGCCGCCGGCTACCGGCAGCTGCCCAGCGGGCGGCTGGTGGTGCTCGGGGAGCCGGGAGCCGGAAAAACCGTCCTGGCCCTCATGCTGACGCTCGGTCTGCTCGCCGACCGTGCTCCGCGGACGCCCGTCCCCGTACTGCTGTCCGTGTCGGCCTGGGACCCGGTCAGCGAATCCCTGGACGACTGGATCGTCGGCACCCTGGCCACCGCGTACTACGGCGAACGCCCGCAGGTTCCGCGTCAGCTGCTGGACCGGCGGATGCTGCTGCCCGTCCTCGACGGACTGGACGAGATACCCGAGGCGGCCCGCCGCAGCGCCGTACGCGCCCTCAACGAGGCCTGTGGTGACGGCCGCGGCGTCGTACTGACCTGCCGGTCGGCCGAGTACCAGGACGTGATCGAAGGCGGCTCGCCCCCGCTCCGCCGGGCGCCGGTGGTCGAGGTGGCCCCCGTGTCCGTGCCGGACACCGTCGCCTATCTGAGCGAAGTGAACTGGCCGGAGGGTGTCGACTGGGAACCGGTCCACGCCCATCTGCGGCAGCACCCCGACGGCCCGGCGGCCACCGCGCTCTCCACCCCGCTGGCGCTGTCCCTCGCGCGGGCGGTCTACCGGCACTGCGACCGGGACCCGCGTGAACTCCTCGGCTTCGACAGCCGGCACGCCGCGGAGGACCACCTCGTCGACCACATCATCCCCGCGGCCTACGCTCCACCGCCCGGCGGCGGCCTCCCCGGGCAGACGGCCGGTGCGTGGCAGCGGGAGGCCCGGCAGGCCGAGCGGTGGCTGACCTTCCTGGCCACCTACCTCCACCAGCACCGGGAACGGGACCTCGCGTGGTGGCTCATGAGCCGCCGCCTCCTGTCCCACTGGGCCGGGCTCCTGGTCGGTATCGGGGTCGGTGTGATCACCATGCTCGGCGTGGCGGCCGTACAAGAGGCCGTGCGGGACGAATGGGATGTGGAGATCCTCCCCGTGTTCGGAGCGGCGGCCACCGTGCTGGTGATGCTCACCTGGTACGCGGCACCGGACCGGCCGCCGGGCCGGGTGTCGTTCGCCCTGCGCGGATCGCTGCACCGGCTGCGCGGCGGATTCCGTACGGGCTTCGCCCTGACGTCCGTCCTGGCGGTGGTGCTGCTGGGCACCGCCGGCGTCATCAGCAGCGTCACCGAGGACTGGCTGCCCGCGGTACTGGCCGACTTCCTCGGGATCGCCGCGTACGCCCTGGGGGCCTCGATCGCCGTCGGTGTGGCGTTCGCCGTCCACGAGTGGCTCGGCACCCCGCCCGAACACTCCACCCACGCCACCCCGATGGTTCTGCTGCGTCAGGACCGCAGATCGTCCTTGGTGGGAGCGGGGCTGGCCGGAGCCCTGTTCGGGGTCACCGCGCTCCCGCTGCTCTTGACGGTCGTCTCGATCGCGTACCTGGTGTTCCTGGCGCTGACCGGCTGGTCCGACGAGCCCCGGTTGACCGATGTCCTGTCCCGGGTGGCCGACGACACGGGCGCCTACGGCACCCCCGAGCTCGTCGCCGCCACCACCGTGCTGCCCGGCGCGATCTTCGCGGTACTGATGTTCCTCCCCCGCGCCTGGCCGAGGTTCGTCCTGCTGCGTCTCTTCCTCGCGGCGAGGGGCCGGCTGCCCTGGCGCTTCGTACGGTTCCTGTCCGACGCGCGGGAGCGGCAGTTGCTGCGCCAGTCCGCCGGTACGTATCAGTTCCGCCATATCCGGCTTCAGGAACGTCTGGCCGGCCGGTCCCTGGCCCGGAACCGCGTGCCGGTCCCACGGGCCGGGACCGTCCGCCGGCGCCGTCTTCAACTCGCCGTCACCGGTGCCGCTCTGGTGTCGGCCGGCCTCCTCGTCCGCCTGGTCATGCCGGAGGACACCTCCCGTATGACCCTGCCCACCGGCGGGGTCGCGGCGATGGTCTTCGGCCCGGCGGGGAAGCACGCCCTCGTCACGATCACCGAGGACGGCACCGTGCGACGGTGGGACACCCGCACCGGCGAGGGCAGCGCGGCGGCGAGGATCAGCCCTGTCTATGAGGGCGGCACGGCGTTCCATCTGGCGGCGCGTGAGGACGGCGCGTTGATATACGCGCCCGAAGCCGAAGAGGACGGGCTCCCCTTCGCGACATGGCGGCTCCCCTGGGACGGGACCGCACGGCTGACCTCACCCGGTCTCCCCGACGCCCGGGTGAACATCGGCGACAGCGACGTGCATGCTCTGAGCACCGGTGGCCGCTATCTCCTCACCGGTGACAGGTCGGGTCTGGTGCTACGGGACGTACGGAGCGGAGAGGAGTCCCCGTTCCGCCTCGACGGGGATCAGTGGACCTGGCGGCCGGCCCTGAACGACCGCGGGACGCTGGTGGTCTCCGGGGGCGGGCGCGCCCAGGAAGCCGCCGTGTGGAACATGACCAGCGGCAAGCGCCTCTGTACGATCCCGGATCCCGCGACGCTCCTGGGGACCGACGCCTACAGCACCCGGTTCGTCACCGCACATTACGGCGCCCCCACCGCACACCTCTGGAACGCCAGGTGCCGGAAGGAGGAGGCCCTGACGATCACCGGCCACAGAGGGATCGAAGCCCTCGCCCTCAACGAGGACGGCACCGAATTGGCGATCTCCGCCGGCGGCGTGACTCGCCTGTACGACCTTCCACCGCCCGGGAAGTGACGGCAGGAGCCCCGTCCGCCGATGCGGCCCGGCGCGGCGGAACAGCTGACCGGTACCGGGGCGCGAGACGGGCCGGTGGAACCGGCTCCCCCGGCGGCTGGGCCCTCAACTGGGCCCCCGGGCCCTGCGTTTGGGCCCAGTCCCATCCTTAGGATGCTGTCGCTTGGGGGAACGGGCGGTGATGTCGGCGAGGAGAACAGATGGAGGGCTCGGGCAGGTTTCGAATATGGCATGAGCATGACCAGGAACGGAATGGTCGGCGGCCTGGTGGTATCGGGGACAGCGGGCAGAGCGGGGCCGAGTACGCGGCGATGGTCGGGGTCGTGTCGCTGGTCGTGGCCGCGATCGTCGGTGTGAGTGTGCCCGCCGACACGGCGACCGGGCTGAAGAGCGCGGTGTGCCGGATACTCCACCCGCTGAGCGGGTCCGATGCCTGCGCCTCCGGCGACTACGCGGACGGCGAGGGCGACGACGGAGGCGAGGGGGACGGCGGCGGAGGCGGCGGGGACGGGGACGGCGATCCCTTCGTGCCCGGCGACGACCCGTTCGAGCCCGCGAAGTGTCTGCTCTCCCAGGACCAGACCAAGGACACCGTCGTCATCCAAGTGGCCTTCATCAAGATCAGCAGCTCCGAGACGGTCAAGCTCCAGCAGTGGTCCGACGGGACCGTCACCCTGGAGCGGGTGCACGAAAACGGGGGCGGGGTCACGGCGAGCATCTCCGCGGGCATCCCCGGTCTGAAGGACTGGGGCGGCAGCGCCTCACTGAGCGGCAGCTATATGGCGGGCAGCGGCAACGGCGGACAGTGGCTCTTCAACGGGAACAAGAGCGACAACCCCCAGGCGGACCTGGAGGCCAACCTCGCGGACGCGCAGAAGTTCGCCGCGTACCTCAGGGCGAACGACGGCTGCCGCTACCAGAGCGGCTACAACCCCGGCGCGGCGATGGGAGCCTGCACCCAGGACGCGGCCTCCAAGAAACCCGACCTCGAACCGGAACTGGCACCCGACGTCGACATCACCAAGACCTCCACCGAGGTGGCGGGCGGAGTGAGCTTCGGCAAGACCTTCAAGGGCAACGGCAAGAGCGGCAAGGACACCAAGGGCGGTAAGGACGGCCAGGGCGCCGACGGCCCCAAGGACCTCGGCAGCATCTCCTTCGAGGGACTCTCGGGTTCGATGACCGAGGACGTGGTGGTCCTGCGCGCCAAGACCGGCCCGGACGCGGGCAAGGTCACGTTCGTCTACACCTTCTCCGTCAGCGGCACGGCCGGCGGGGTGGCACAGGCCAAGGGCAGCAGGATGCAGCAGGTCGCGGTCACCTACGACGCGGCGGCCTACGACCAGGAGGAGAAGGACGGCGCCGCGCACCACCCCCAGAAGCTGGTGATCACCACCAGCCAGGAAGCCGGAGACGGACCCGGCATCCAGACCGGCGCCGGCGCCAACGCCGGTCCCGTGACGATCGATGTCGGTGGCGGCGGCGGAACCATCGAGTCACAGATACACACCGAGTCGGCCGACATCACACTCGACAACGACGCGGACAGCACCGCCGTCGAGGACTGGCTGCGCGGACGGGGTGACGCCCCCGCGACCAACCCGCTGCCCTCCCCCTCGGACGCCGCCGAGGCGCCGGATGACGACGCCGGCCCGATCGAACGGCTGATGCACGACAAGGGCAAGCTCTCACGCCTGGACTACAAGGCCAACACCGACTGGTGGAACGCCTCGCTCGGTATCGGCTTCGGCATCTCCGCAGGCCAGGTCAGTCTCGGCTTCAAGCTGTTCGGCATCGACATCACCCACGAACACAAGGAACAGACCATCACCGGCGACCCCACCTACGCCACCGCACCCCAGAGCGGCGGCACACGCCCCTGGGTCGAATGGAAGAACTGCACCCAGACCACACCCATCACCACCTGACCGGCAGCGAGCCCGTCGGTGTGGCCGCCCGCCGAAGGTCCGGCTCACCGACGTCCCCGTCAGACTCCGCTCTTCTCGCGCTGGCCTCCACGCGGGGGTGATGTCGCCGGACCACCCCGTCGGCCCCGCCCCGCCGGCCCCGCCCCGGCGTACCTGTGACCGTTACCGCTACCCGATCGGCAGGAAGCGGGCCCTGAGGTGTGCGGGGGCCAGTCGGTCGACGAACTCCGGTGACACCGTCGCGGCGTTCGGTGACTCGATGGTGAAGCGGTGTGCCAGCCGGGAGGTGGTCAGCGTCAGCTGCCGCATGGTCAGCGCCGAGCCCAGGCACACCCGCGGTCCGGCACCGAACGGGAGGTAGGCCGGACCGGGGGCCGATCGTCCGTCCAGCCACCGGGCGGGGTCGAACTCGTCCGGTCGGGACCACCACCGGGGGTCCCGGTGGATCAGATAGGGATTGAGCAGTACGTCGTCACCGGGGCTGAGCGACCAGTCGCCCAGGGCCGTCGCCGTACGGGCGGTACGGGTCATCAGCCACGCGGGCGGATACAGCCGGAGCGTCTCCCGGACCACGGCCTCGGCCAGCGGGGTGCCGCCGTCCGCCGGACCGTTCGCCTCGTCGCGGAGGTCGTCCACGAGCCGGGGGCGGCGGGCGAGTTCCCACACGATGGAGGTGAGGGCGGCGGCGGGGACGCCGTGGCCGCCCATGAGGATGCTGTGCAGCGTCGACACCACGGAGTCGACGGGCGGGGCCGGTTCGGCGGCGAGGAGAAAGCCGAGCAGATCGTTCCGGGGTACGTCGGACTTCGACGCGCGCCGCTCCCGGACCAGGCCGGTCAGCGTTTCGGCCAGGCGCCGGTAGGTGTGGAAGAAGCGGCGGTGGCGGGGAAGCGGCAGCCACGCGGGGAACTCGTGGGACGACTCCGCGAAGGGCTGGGTGGCGCGAACGGTCTCGTGGAGCAGTTCGGTCACGTCGGCACAGTCCGCGCCGAAGCAGTACTCGGCGATCGTCCGGGCGGTGAGCGTCCGCATCGTGGTGAGCACGTCGACATCACGGCCGGCCCCGTCGGCGATGACCGCGTCGAGGATCGCGACGGTCAGGTCGTCGGTCATGGCCGCCGCCGTCCGGCTGAGCCCCGGCCACGCGGCCCGGCGTTCGGACATCCAGGAGGTGGCGTGTGCGGAGGCCTGGTCGAGATCCCGCCGCATGTCGAAAGGCGCCAGCTCGGTCACAAAGGCCTCACCGGTGCGGGCGAGCGCCTCGTGGGTGAGTTCCGGGTCGATCACGAACAGCGTGTGCTCGTCGTACGAGAAGACGTCACCGTACTCCCGGTGGCAGCGGCGCAGGAAGCCGATCCGGTCGGCCTCGTACTCGCGGGTGTTGCCCCTCAGCCAGTGCCCGCGCGGGCCCGGCGGCCATCTGAGCTTCTCGCGGTGCGCCATGCGCCCTCTCCCCGGTGAATCGCAGGACCCCTCGCGAGGGATCCTGCGATCGGCGTTCTCCGCTGAGCGGGTCGGGCTACCGAGCGTGGTAGGGCCAGTAGATGTAGCGTCCGCTGACCCGCTTCCGGCCCACCAGGTGAGCCACCAGGCGTCGTGTCCGTTTCATGAACACCTCACTGCCATCAGGGCGAATAGTTTTTCGATCGTGCCACGGTGTCTTGCCTCGGGCAATATCGCGTCCCCAGCTTCCGCCGGATGTTGTGACACCGGATGACGTTGAGTCAGATAAGGTGTGTGGCAGGGAGGTTCGTGGCGGATCTCGTCGCCGACGACGACGCGTGGGCCCCGCGTGCGGCCGCCGAGCGGCCCCCTTCATCCGTCCGTCCGGCCAACTCCCAGGCCGGCAAGACCTGGCACACGGCGCCCAGGGGCGGAGAGTTCCCTCTTCGACTGAACAGCCCCCACGCGTGAAGCTCACCGCCGGACGTGCGACCGCTGGACACCGACAGCGCGGACGTCCGGCTTCCCGCGCACTGAGCTCAGCCCGGATTTTTGGTCGGCGATCGCACGGTCACGGACCAGCGCGTACATCTATGTGATGTCAGGAGGAATCTCCGTCGAGACCCGCTCGCTGAAGCTCCCCAACCGTCTTTGCGCGGCGCAGAAGGACGACCGCGCATGAGAGACTCGGCGGTCGGTTCGCCGAGCCAGAAGGGTCGTTTGCCGTGTCGGACGTCACGCCGCCGCCGGTACACCTCGACAAGGTGGTGGAGGGACTCGCGGGAAACCCCGCGCTACCGACGGAACTCGTCCGCCGTCTCTTCGCCTACCGCGGGGGCCTCGGCAGCGTTGCCAAACGCCCTGACCTGACCGACGACATGATCGCCGAGATCATCGCCGTCGACGATCGCTGGCTCACGCACTCCCTCGCGCTCAACCACAGCCTTCCGCATGCCTTCCGGATGACGCTCACCGAGCACCCGGATCCGGCGATACGCGCGGCCGTAGCGGCGGTCGCGGACGACGCACCCCGCGAGCTGTTCGAGCGGCTGCTCGGCGACGCCGACCCGCAGGTGCGTGAGCACCTGGCGAAGAGCGATCATGTGCCGACGGATCTGCGCGAGCGGCTGGCGGCCGACTCGGAGCCGGAGGTCCGGGCGACGCTTGCCCAATGGTGGACGCGAGCCCCGGAAGCGGTGCGTCGGCTCCTGCTGACGGATCCTGAGGACGCGGTGCGCGCAGGCGCCTCCGCGACCTACTATCGACGGCTTCCCCACCCCGTCCCGCCTGCCGACCTGCTCCCGGCGCTGTTGGCCGACCCGGTCACCCGCGCCGGGGCGGTGCGCCACTGCGCGCTGGACGCCGGCACGGCCCAGCGGCTGGCCGACGATCCGGACGACGAGGTGCGCAAGGAACTCGCGGAACATCCCGACCTCCCGCCGCGGCTGCGCGACGTACTCGCTGAAGATCCCAGCCTGCGGGTCAGGCTCCGCGTCTTCGCGCGCCAAGACACCCCGGAGCCGAGCCGAGCCGCGATCCACGCACAGATCCTGTCCTACGCGCCTCTGCTGGACCGGCCCGCCGACGAGGTCCTGGACGACGACGCGCTTGAACGGGAGTTCATGAACGAGATAGCGCGTCTGGAGTGCCGGACACTGCGCCTGCCGTGGGTGACCGCCGACCCCTTGCCGTACGTGGACTCCCCCTACGCCTGCTTCCGGGTCTCGGCCGCGATGTCCGACAGCCTCCCCGCGCCGGTCGTGGCCCGGCTGCTCGACGACGAGGAGAGCGACGTCCGCACGGCGACGGCTCTGCACGCCCGTGACCGGGTCGACCCCGCCACCGCCGAACGAATCGACCGCAGCTACCGCCCGGGGAAGAAGACCCGGTGGCGTCCCGCCGATGACTTCCCCCTCCCAGCGGACGCCCTTCGGCGTCTGGCCACCGATCCCGACCCGAGAATGCGGCAGCTGGCCCCGCGCGACCCCGACCTGCCGGTGGAACTCATCCGTCACCTGGCCGCCGACCCCGATCAAAGGGTGCGCCACGCGATCGCGTCCCACCCCCAGCTTCCGCCCCACGAGCTGACCCAGCTTCTGGCCGATCCATCGGAATCGGTCGCGACCACCGCAGCCGCCAACCCCAACCTGCCCCCCGAACAGATGCACCGACTCCTCACCCTGGCACGCCTGTAAAACCAGCGTGCGCGCCGCGAGCTCGCGACCCCTGACCCCGCCCCGCCCTCCCAAGTCACCCGGCAGTTGTCCGCCGAGTGCCTGAAGCCGGCCACCACGCCGGCGTCCGACGACGTGTTCAACCGAAAGCGGACCGCCCTGAACCGCCTCCGGGAACCGTCCGGAGCCGCACCTGTCAGACAAGGACTCGTCGCAGAGGCCCACGGCTCCCGGTCGACGACAAGCGCGCAACGCGCACCCACAAACCCGTAGGTCAGGCGTCCTTCTTCGCCGGCTCCAGGATCGCCACGCACTCCACGTGGTGCGTCATCGGGAAGGCGCCCCCTAGGTTGAGGTCCTGAAAACATACAGGTCAGAGGCACTTTCCCCGAGCTGGATTGGGAGTGTCAGACGGTCGAGGCGTCAAACGAGCGTCACGGCCGACCAGCCCAGACTCCACGAGGCGGGCTACCGTTCGGCAGCGGAGGCGCGGGAGCGCACTCGTTCGCGGACGTGACACCAGACTGCCGGCCGACAGTGAACTCGACCATGCGACGCCACACCTGCGCAGACCCCGCCGGCCTTGCTTCGGAGACCAGGCCACTGCGTTGTGTGGAATAGCCGGTGGATTGCTGACCGCAGGCGTCGCCGTACTGTCGAGCACGGATGGCATGCCCCTGCTCGCGACGATCTTGCTAGTACTGATGTGCCTGCTGCTGATAGCCGCGCTGGGGGCCGCGCTGGGGGCCCTTCGACCCGCGGTCCCAAGGTCGGGATTAGGCGCCGAACTGATGAGCGATGCGGTCGTCCACCACTGGGGTGGCGTGAGTGCGGCCGCGCGTGGGGAGCTTGAACGGCATGTCGAGGCCAAACCGCGTGGGCGTCCCTTCTGCCTCGTTCAGTGGCTGATCAGGGAACGTCACCCCCTGTATGCCTATCTCGGCACCCAGCACACCGTGGCGGGCAGCACGGGCCGCCGACTCCTCACCGTCGGACCCGCTTCTGACGGGGTTGGGGCAGACGCAGCACATCGAGATTGCGCGACGTCCTGCCCCACGTCGCGGATGAGGACCCCGATCAATCGGCATCTGAGCCCCGGTCCCTGTCTGATCATGAGAAAGCCGCGTGATGCGTGAGAGCCGGGCACGCGCGGGTCCGGCTCTCACGTCGTCGTGTGTCAGGAAATGGGGAACCAGACCGACAGGCGCTTGGCAATGACCGGTACATCGATGTTGTCCTGCGCGACTTCCTCGACAAACGGGCCGGCAATGGAGACGGGCGGCGGGACGGTACCGGCGCTGACGCCGTTGAATCGCAGGAAGACACGCATGGCGAGCCAGGCGGTGCGTTTGTTGCCGTCGATCAGCGCGTGATTTCGGGCAACGGAGTGCAGCAGCGCTGCCGCCTTCTCGTGCAGCGTGGGATACAGCTCGGCTCCGAACACGTTGGTCCGCGGCCGTTCAATCGCCGACACCAGGAGTCCCATGTCACGCACGCTGTGCTCAGTACCGTTGACCTTGCGGGCAACGGCCAGGATCTCGTCGATCTGGATGTAGCGCACTTCGGTCACTTCAGGTAGTCCAGGATCTCCGCATCGCTGTCCATGAGCTCGGCCAAGACGTCATCGACCTTCAGCTCGGCCCGATCCTGGGCATCACGGATGGCCTCAATGGCAAGCTCTTGCTTACTGCGTCGCTCCCGACGAGCACGCTCGGTGAGCTTCGCGTCAAGGTCGTCAGGGAGTCGGAGTGTCATCGCCATACAGCGATGATACCGGCCTGGTATCTGGGTGGCCAGGTGATACCAGCCACGCGAGACCTCGGACCACGGCGCCGTCCTCCATAGCCCGACCGGCCCGCGCGCGAAGTCCTTGCCCCCGGTCCGCGTGACCCGGGCCGGAGAGACCTGTGCGACGGAGACTTCCGGTGTTCAGGCGTCCTTCTTCGCCGGCTCCAGGATCGCCACGCACTCCACGTGGTGCGTCATCGGGAAGAGGTCGAAGGCGCGCAGTGTGCGGGGGCGGTAGCCGCCTTCGTGGAAGTAGGCCAGGTCTCGGGCGAGGGCCGCCGGGTCGCAGGCCACGTAGGCGATACGGCGCGCGCCCAGGGTGGAGAGGTGTTTGACGGTCTGCTTGCCGGCGCCCGCGCGCGGGGGGTCCAGGACGATCAGGTCCGTCTCGGTGATCCGGGTACGTGGCAGGACCTGGTCGACCTTGCCCTGTTCGATACGGACGCGGGACAGGTCCTGGAGGTTGTGCCGGGCGTCCTCCACCGCGCGCTTGCCGGACTCGATGCCCAGCACCGCGCCCGTCTCCCCGACGCGCTCCGCGATCGCCCCGGCGAACAGGCCCACCCCGCAGTACAGATCGAGCGCGGTCTCGCCCTTCCTCGGCATCAGGCCCTGCATCACGGCCTCGACGAGCAGTTGGGGAGCGCTCGGGTGCACCTGCCAGAAGCCGCCCATGCCCACGCGGTACGTACGGCCGTCGGCGCGCTCGCGCACAAAGGCGCGGCCGTGCACCCGGTGCACTCCCCCGTCGTGCTCCTCCACGCGCAGTACGGACACGGGCCTGTCCAGTTCCACCAGCGGCAGCCGGCCGCCCTCGCGCGGGGTGAGGATCACCTGGCGGTCGCCGGAGCCCGATGCCGCGATCGCCTCGACCGTCGCGATCTGCGGCCACTCGCGCCGCTCGATGCCCAGTTCGCTGACGCCCTCCGTGGCGATCATGCAGTGCTCGACCGGCTCGACGTCGTGCGAGCGGTGCCGACGCAGCCCCGCGCGTCCGTTCTCGTCGATCGCGTACTGCACGCGTGAGCGCCACGCGGGGACCTCGCCCGTCGGCAGCTTGTCGCCCGGCGCGGGCATGACGGTCCCGTCCCAGCCCGCCTCCTCGGGAGTGAGGCCCGCGAGCCGGTGCAGCTGCTCGGCGATGACCTCGCCCTTGAAGCGCCGCTGCGCGCCGGGCTTGGCGTGCTGCCAGTCGCAGCCGCCGCAGCGGCCGGGACCTGCGTACGGACACGGCGCCTCGACCCGGTCCTTGGAAGCGTCGATGATCTCCACCGCGTCCGCGCGGAGGAAGCGGGAGTCCTCGTCGCCCTCCGTCACCCGGACACGGACCTTCTCGCCGGGCAGGGCGTGCCGTACGAAGAGCACCCGGCCCCCGTCGGTACGGGCCACGCAGTGGCCGCCGTGTGCGACGGGGCCCACCTCGACCTCGTACTCCTCCCCGATCAACGAAGCCTGCGGTTCTGTGTGCATGACGGGGTGGCTCCAAAGGATCAAGGGTGCGAGGGACATTCGGGGGACATTCGGGGACATCGAAAGGCGTCGAGGGCGGGGATACGACGCGTCGAGGGACACGGCGGGACACCAGCCCACCAGTCTACGTGTGTGTCGCCCGGCCGCCCGCCACGGACAGCTCAGTCCCTGTCCTTGCCCCCGCCACCACCGCCGGTCCCGCTGCCGCCACCAGTCCCGCCACCGCCACCAGCCCTGCCCCCGCCACGGCTGCCGCCACCGCCGGTCCTGCCCGCGTTGCCGGCGCCCCCGGAAGCGGTGCCCGCGGCACCCCCGCCACCCGTTCCCGATTCCCTCGGCCGCGCGTCCACAGGACCACGCCGTACCGACCCCGGCGCGTTGTACGCCCGCCGCTTCTTCGCCCGCTGCTTCGCCAGCTCCGACGATTCGAGCTGATACGGGACCGACGTCACCATGACCCCCGGTGTGAAGAGCAGCCGCCCCTTGAGCCGCAGCGCGCTCTGGTTGTGCAGCAGATGCTCGTACCACCGGCCGACCACGTACTCCGGGATGTACACGCTGATCGCGTCACGCGGATTCTCGGTCCGCAGGCCCCGTACGTACTCGATGACCGGCCGTGTGATCTCGCGGTACGGGGAGTCGAGGATCTTCAGCGGCACATTGATGCCACGCCGCTCCCACTCCTCCCTGAGCGCCTTGGTCTCGGCCGGGTCGACGCTGATGCTGAGCGCCTCCAGGGTGTCCGAGCGCATCAGCTTGGCGTACGCGAGCGCCCGCAGCGTGGGCTTGTGGACCTTGGACACCAGCACGATGGAGTGCACCCGGGAGGGCTTGACGCTGTCGTCCGACGGGCCCTCCTCGGCGGCGATCTCGTCGGAGACCCGGTCGTAGTGCTTGCGGATCGCGGTCATCGTTCCGTAGAAGATCACCATGCCGAGCAGCGCGACCCAGGCGCCATGGGTGAACTTGGTGGCGAGGACCACGATCAGCACCAGCCCCGTGAAGAAGGCACCGAAGGTGTTGATCGCGCGCGAGCGGATCATATGGCGGCGCTTGGCCACGTTCCGCTCGGTCTTGAGATGGCGGTTCCAGTGCCGGACCATACCGGTCTGGCTGAGCGTGAAGGAGACGAAGACGCCGACGATGTAGAGCTGGATCAGCCGGGTCGAGTCCGCGCCGTAGAGACCCACCAGCAGGGCCGCGGCGCCCGCCAGCAGCACGATGCCGTTGGAGAACGCGAGCCGGTCGCCGCGGGTATGGAGCTGCCGGGGCAGATAGCGGTCCTGCGCGAGGATCGAGCCGAGGAGCGGGAAGCCGTTGTACGCGGTGTTGGCCGCCAGGAAGAGGACGAGCGCGGTGGCCGCGGCGAGGAGGACGAAGAAGAACGTACCGTCGCCGAAGACGGCGGCGGCGACCTGGGAGATCACCGGGTTCTGCACATAGCCCGGCCCGACGGGGACACCGTCCCTGAGCAGATCCGTCCCGGGGCTCTCGGCCATCTTCACATCGGTGGCCATGGCCAGGCCGATGATGCCGCAGAACATGGTGACGGCGAGACCGCCCATCAGGGCGAGCGTCGTCGCGGCGTTCCTGCTCTTCGGCTTGCGGAAGGCCGGCACACCGTTGCTGATCGCCTCCACGCCGGTCAGCGCGGCACAGCCGGAGGAGAAGGCCCGCAGCAGCAGGAAGACGAGCGCGAAGCCGGCCAGTCCCTGCTCCTCGGGCTTGATCTGGAAGCCGGCCGTGGGCGCCTTCATGGTGTCGCCGAGCGCCAGTCCGCGCACCGCGCCCCAGACGATCATGACGAACACCGCGCCGACGAAGACATACGTCGGAATCGCGAAGAGCTTTCCGGACTCGCGGACGCCGCGCAGATTCATCAGCGTCAGCAGCACGATTATCGCGATCGCGCAGAGGACCTTGTTCTCCACGACGAAGGGAATGGCGGAGCCGAGGTTCTCCACCCCGGAGGAGATCGACACGGCCACGGTCAGCACGTAGTCGACGAGCAGCGCGCTGGCGACGGTGAGACCGGCCTTGGGGCCGAGGTTGGTGGTGGCCACCTCGTAGTCGCCGCCACCGCTCGGGTAGGCGTGCACGTTCTGGCGGTAGGAGGCGACCACGGTGAACATGAGCACCACGACGGCCACCGCGATCCACGGGCTGAAGTGGTAGGCCGACACACCCGCGATCGACAGGACCAGGAGGACTTCTCCCGGCGCGTACGCCACCGAGGACAGCGGGTCGGAGGCGAAGACGGGCAGCGCGATGCGCTTGGGGAGGAGCGTTTCCCCCAGTCTGTCGCTTCGCAGCGCCCGCCCGATGAGAATCCGTTTGGGCACGTCGGTCAGTTTGGACACGGACAGGATGCTATGCGTTCGAACAGCCGCCCGTGCGGGCAGCACCCCTCTCTCTTGTCAGGTCGAGCCCTCACATGGATGACTGGATTGTCACCCCTGCCGCATAAGCTCGACCCGGGGAATCGTCGTATACGGTCTCCCGCTTGGTGCCCGGCAGGTCGAGAAGGAAGAGTGAACAGGGTGTTTTCGCAGGTCAGCAAGGCGACCAGGAGTGCGGGGTAAGTCCACGTGCACATCGTCATCATGGGCTGCGGCCGGGTGGGAGCCGCACTCGCGCAGACCCTGGAGCAACAGGGGCACACAGTCGCCGTCATCGACCAGGACCCCACCGCGTTCCGTCGGCTCGGCGCGGGTTTCGGCGGCCGTCGCGTCAGCGGGGTCGGGTTCGACCAGGACACCCTGCGCGAGGCGGGGATCGAGGAAGCCGGCGCCTTCGCGGCGGTGAGCAGCGGAGACAACTCCAACATCATCGCCGCGCGGGTGGCCCGCGAGATGTTCGGCATAGAGAACGTCGCCGCCCGTATCTACGACCCGCGGCGGGCCGAGGTCTATCAGCGCCTGGGCATCCCGACGGTGGCCACGGTCCGCTGGACCGCCGACCAGTTGCTGCGCCGGCTGCTGCCGTCGGGCGCCGAGCCGCTGTGGCGCGACCCCAGCGGCGGGGTGCAACTGGCCGAGGTGCATACGGCATCGAGTTGGATCGGGCACAAGATCAGCACGCTCCAGGAGGAGACCGGCGTACGCGTCGCGTTTCTCACCCGGCTCGGCGAGGCGATGCTGCCGACATCCCAGACGGTGCTCCAGGAGGGCGATCTCGTCCACGTGATGATGCGTACGGACGACATCGAGAAGGTCGAGGCGGCATTCGCCGAAGGACCGGAAGGAGGCGGGATCTGATGCGTGTCGCGATTGCCGGAGCAGGCGCGGTGGGCCGTTCCATCGCGGGCGAGCTGCTGGAGAACGGACACGAGGTCCTGCTGATCGACAAGGCGCCGACCGCCATCTCGGTGGAGCGGGTGCCGCTGGCCGAGTGGCTGCTCGCGGACGCCTGTGAGATCACCTCGCTGGACGAGGCGGCGCTCCAGCGCTGCAATGTCGTGATCGCCGCGACCGGGGACGACAAGGTCAATCTGGTCGTCTCGCTGCTCGCCAAGACGGAGTACGGCGTGCCGCGGGTGGTGGCCCGGGTCAACAACCCCAAGAACGAATGGCTGTTCAACGAGGCCTGGGGCGTCGATGTCGCGGTCTCCACCCCTCGGCTCATGTCGGCGCTGGTGGAGGAGGCGGTGAGCGTCGGTGATCTGGTGAGGCTGCTGCGCTTCAGCCATGGCGACGCGAATCTGGTCGAGCTGACGCTGCCGCCGGAGTCGGCCGTGACCGGCACGCTGGTGGGCGATGTGAGCTGGCCCGAGGACACCTCGCTGGTGACGATCATCCGGGGTACGCGCGTGCTGACGCCGAATCCGGAGGAGACGCTGGAAGCGGGTGACGAGCTGCTCTTCGTCGCGGCCCAGGCCCGTGAGGAGCAGTTGGAGGACCTTCTGTCGGTCCGCCGCGAGGACGCGACGGGCTGACCACGCCCCCGCGCACGCGGCCCGCGCGAAAGGGCCCGGCACCTCGGGTGCCGGGCCCTTTCCGTTTCCGTATGTCCGCCACGCGGTGGCCACCCACCGGTCACGACCGCCCGCCGCCGGCACCGCGCCAGGACCGTACGCGCGACACCCGGCACCTGCCCGGCCGCGACTCGGCCTCGACTCGGCCGCGGCTCGGCCGCGGCTCTTACGGGCGACGCCCGTGGCTCAGCGTCCGAGGCCTCGGCCCCGGGGTCAGCGGTCGCGGCGGTGGCTGGTCGGGCCGTCCGGGGTGGTCGCGGCGGCGGCCTTGCGGGCCTTCTCCGCTTCCTCCTCCGCCTCCATCTCGGCGAAGACGTCGATCGGCGCCGGCGCCTTCGCCAGGAAGACCCAGGTCAGATACACGGCCAGCAGGAACGGCGGGATCTTCAGCGTGATGAGCACCCAGCCGAGCTGGGTCGTGTCGGCCCACCAGTAGAGCGGGAAGAGGATCGCGCACTTGGCGAGCAGGATCAGCCCCCACGCCCAACTCGCCTTCGCGTACGCCTTCTTGCGGCCCGGGTTCCGCGTCCGCCAGGAGAGGTTCTCCTTGAAGACCGGACCCAGGATCAGTCCGATCAGCGGTACGCCCGCCAGCGTGGTGACGATGTACGCGAGCGCCAGCCCCAGCGTGTAGAGCATGCCCGGCAGATAGAAGTCCTTGGCGTTGCCGGTCATCATCGCGAAGACGACACCGAAGGCCACCCCGAAGACGCCGCTGAACGCGTGCTTGACGGTGTCCCGGCGCACCAGCCGGACCACGACCAGCAGCAGCGAGACCGCCACGGCCGCGATCGCCGAGGTGTGCAGATCCTGGTTGATCGTGAAGATCGTGACGAAGAGCAGGCCGGGGACAACTGTCTCCACCATGCCCCGCAGGCCGCCGAAGGCCTCGAAGAGAGCCGCCTCGGTGACGGCTTTCGCGTCGGCCGCACCATCCGGCCCCGCCGCACCGGACGGGCCTGCCGCACCGTCCGGTCCGGCAGGCCCGTCCGGTGAAGCGCTGGAAACGTTCGAGGCGGCGGGCTTGTCGAGTGACGTCACCGGCTACTCCTGTCCGAGCGGTCGGAGTTCGTATTTGGGATTGAACAGCACCCGCCGGCCGTGGCTCAGGGAGATCCGGCCGGAGGCGATCATTCTGCGGCCCGGCTCTATGCCCACGATGGAGCGCCGGCCCAGCCACACCACGTCCAGCGGGGCGGTGCCGTCGAACAGCTCCGCCTCCAGCGCGGGCACTCCCGCCCGCGGACGCAACGTGACCGTCCGCAACGTACCAGTCACCCGGACGATCTGGCGGTCGTTGCAGTCGGAGATCCGCGTGCACCCCGACGCCTGCGCGTCCTCCCGCAGCTCCTCGGACTCCAGATCCCCCTGGGAGCTGGAGAGCCGGTCGAGCATCCGGCGGAAGCGGCCGGTCGGCTTCTCAGCACTCATAGCTAGAGCGTACCGGGGCGAGGGGGCGCCGGATCCAGGGGCGCGGGCGCCGGATCGACACATGATCGACGCCCGTCGGGACCACCCGTCCGGGACCGGCCGTCCGGGACCGGCCGTCGGATCACCGGACCCGGCGGCGGGATCAACGCTCGAAGCGGTACCCCATGCCCGGCTCGGTGACGAAGTGCCTGGGGTGCGAGGGGTCCGCCTCCAGCTTCCGCCGGAGCTGGGCCATATAGACCCGCAGATAGTTGGTCTCGGTGCCGTACGAGGGCCCCCAGACCTCCTGGAGGAGCTGTTTCTGGCTGACCAGCCGGCCGGTGTTGCGTACGAGCACCTCCAGCAGATGCCACTCGGTCGGGGTGAGCCGTACGTCCCGGCCCTCGCGATGCACCTTCTTCGCGGCCAGATCGACGGTGAACCCCTCGGTCTCGACGACCGCGAGGGAGTCGTCGCCGTCCCCGCCCACCGGCTCGGCGCGTCTGACCGCGGCACGCAGCCGGGCCAGCAGCTCGTCCATGCCGAACGGCTTGGTGACATAGTCGTCCGCGCCCGCGTCCAGTGCCTCGACCTTCTCGTCGGAGGTGTGGCGGGCGGAGAGCACCAGGATCGGGACTCGGGTCCAGCCGCGCAGGCCCTTGATGACCTCGACACCGTCCATGTCCGGCAGCCCGAGGTCGAGGACGACGACATCGGGGTGGCGCGCGGCGGCGAGTTCGAGCGCGCTCGTGCCGTCGGAGGCCGCGTCCACCTCGTATTTACGTGCCCTGAGATTGATCACCAATGCGCGTACGATCTGCGGCTCGTCATCGACCACGAGCACCCGCGTCATAGGGTTCTGCCTTTCTGCTGTCCCGGTCATGAGCCGATCCGGGCCGGTGGTCCGGAGCGCACCGGCGTGAGTCCGCCGGACGCCGCCGTGAGGGTGAGAACCATGGTCAGGCCGCCACCGGGGGTGTCCTCGGCCGTGAGAGTGCCGCCCATCGCGTCGACGAAGCCGCGCGCCACCGCGAGCCCGAGACCGACCCCGGCCCCGCGCGGCGCGTCGCCGTGGCGCTGGAAGGGTTCGAAGATGCGTTCCTTGGCGTCCTCGGGAACGCCGGGGCCGCGGTCCACGACCCGTACCTCCACCCGCTCCCCCAGCGCGCTGGCGGCGACGGTGACGCGCCGGCCGTCGGGGCTGTACTTGACGGCGTTCTCGACGATATTGGCCACCGAGCGCTCCAGCAGGCCCGGGTCGACGGCCACCATGGGCAGCGACTCGGGGATGTCCAGTTCCACGCTGTCCTCCGGTACGCCGCCGAGCGCCATCGGAACCACCTCATCGAGGTCGATCTCACGGATCAGCGGGGTGACGGTGCCGGTCTGGAGCCGGGACATGTCGAGGAGGTTGCCCACGAGATGGTCGAGGCGGTCGGCGCCGTGCTCGATGCCTTCGAGCAGTTCCGCCTGGTCCTCCTCGGACCATTCGACGTCGTCGGAACGGAGTGAGGAGACCGCCGCCTTGATACCGGCCAGCGGGGTCCGCAGATCGTGGCTGACGGCCGCGAGCAGGGCCGTCCGGATCCGGTTGCCCTCGGCCAGTTCACGGGCCTGGGCGGCCTCGCCCACCAGGCGCTGCCGGTCCAGTACGACGGCGGCCTGCGCGGCGAAGGCGGCGAGCACCCGGCGGTCCTCGGCGGGCAGGACCCGCCCGGAGAGCGCCAGCGCCATATGGTCGCCGACCGGCATGTCGACATCGGCGGACTCGGGACGGTCGACGGGCTGAGGTCCGACGCTGCCCGCGCAGGTCCAGGGGTCGACATCGCTCACGCGTTCGAGCAGCGCCACGGACTCCATGGCGAAGGTCTCCCTGACCCGCTCCAGCAGCGCGGCCAGCGTGGTCTCGCCCCGCAGCACGCTGCCCGCGAGGAAGGAGAGGATCTCGGACTCGGCTCTGAGCCGGGCCGCCTGATGGGTACGGCGTGCCGCCAGGTCGACCACCGAGGCCACCGACACGGCGACGGCGAAGAAGATCACGATGGCGACCAGGTTCTTGGGGTCCGAGATGGTCAGGGTGTGGGTGGGCGGGGTGAAGTAGAAGTTGAGCAGCAGCGATCCGACGGCGGCGGAGGCGAGCGCCGGCCGCAGCCCGCCGAGCAGCGCGGACATCACGGTCAGGAAGAGGAAGAGCAGGACGTCGTTGGCGAGTCCCGGGGAGTTGCCGACCCTGGCCAGCAGCAGCGAGAGCAGGACGGGCGCGACGACTCCGGCCAGCCAGCCCCAGATGATCCGGGAGCGGCCGAGTCTGGCCCCGCGCGCCACCGGCAGTCCGCGGCCCTTGGCGGCCTCCTCGTGCGTGACGATGTGGACGTCCAGGTCGGGGCCGGACTCCCGGGCGACGGTGGCGCCGACGCCGGGTCCGAAGATGTACTGCCAGGTCTTGCGGCGGCTGGAGCCCAGCACGATCTGGGTCGCGTTGACCCCGCGGGCGAATTCCAGCAGCGCGGAGGGGATGTCGTCGCCGATGACATGGTGGAAGGTGCCGCCGAGATCCTCGACCAGGGTGCGCTGGACGGTCAGCTCCTTGGGCGAGGCGGCGGTGAGACCGTCACTGCGGGCTATGTAGACGGCGAGGATCTCGCTGCCCGAGCCCTTGGCGGCCATCCGGGCCGCGCGGCGGATCAGCGTACGTCCCTCGGGGCCGCCGGTGAGGCCGACGACGATCCGTTCCCGGGCCGACCAGGTGGTGCGGATGTTGTGCTCACCGCGGTACTGCTGAAGGTATTCGTCGACCCGGTCGGCGACCCACAGCAGGGCCAGCTCGCGCAGGGCGGTGAGGTTGCCGGGGCGGAAGTAGTGCGAGAGGGCGGCGTCGACCTTGTCGGGCTTGTAGACATTGCCGTGCGCCATCCGACGGCGCAGGGCCTGGGGCGACATGTCGACCAGCTCGATCTGGTCGGCCCGCCGGACGATCTCGTCGGGGACGGTCTCCTGCTGCCGCACACCGGTTATGGACTCGACCACGTCTCCGAGTGATTCGAGATGCTGGATATTGACGCTGGACACCACCTCGATGCCCGCCTTGAGGAGTTCCTCGACGTCCTGCCACCGCTTGACGTTGCGCGAGCCCGGCACATTGGTGTGCGCCAGCTCGTCGACGAGGGCGACGGCCGGACGGCGCTCCAGCACCGCGTCGACGTCCATCTCGGTGAAGACGGTCCCCCGGTACTCCAGCTCACGGCGCGGCACCTCTTCGAGGCCGTGCAGCATGACCTCCGTACGCGGCCGGTCGTGGTGCTCCACGAAGGCCACCACACAGTCGGTACCCCGCTCCACCCGGCGGTGTGCCTCGGAGAGCATCGCGTACGTCTTGCCGACGCCCGGTGCCGCCCCGAGGTAGATACGAAGCTTGCCGCGTCCCATGGCCCCATTGTCTTCCTGGAAGAGCCACCGCGTGCGACGCGTCGGCTGAGTCGAAACTACCCTCCGCGATCGCGGCGGACAGGGCGGCCGGTGGGCACGATCGTGGTCTTGACACGATTCTGATGCCGGTACGGACATGTCCGGCGCCGGTACGGAGTGCTCCGGCCACCGGTACGGAGAGGTCCGGGCCCGCCCGGCAGAGGCGGGCGGG